>JBBREW010000046.1:0-11626 GCA_038225335.1 Rhodobacterales bacterium | reverse complement strand
GAACATGACAGATGAAACGCGCGCAGGCTTTGTTGCCCTGATCGGTGAACCGAATGCAGGCAAATCGACACTGCTGAACCGGATGGTCGGTGCAAAGGTCAGTATCGTGACCCACAAGGTCCAGACGACCCGCGCCCGCATCCGGGGTGTTGCACAGGACGGGCAAAGCCAGCTTGTCTTTGTTGACACACCCGGTCTTTTTGCCCCCAAACGCCGTCTGGACCGCGCGATGGTGGCCGCCGCATGGGGCGGGGCGGGGGACGCCGATGTGGTGGTCCTGCTGATCGAGGCGCACCGCGGTGTCACCGCCGGGGTCAAGGGCATCCTGTCGGTGCTGGGATCGCGCGTCGGCAAGGCGCGGGTCGCGCTGGCCATCAACAAGATCGACCGGGTGAAATCCGAAACCTTGCTGCAACTGTCGCAGCAGATGAACGAAGCCTATCCCTTTGTCGAAACTTTCATGATCAGTGCCGAACGCGGCCACGGCTGCGACACCCTGAAACACTGGCTGGCACAGTCGGTGCCGGTAGGGCCGTGGCTGTATCCGGATGACGAAATCTCTGACAGTCCCTTGCGCAACATCACCGCGGAAATGACCCGCGAAAAGCTGACCCTGCGTCTGCATCAGGAACTGCCCTATCAATTGACGGTCGAGACGGAAAACTGGGAAGAACGCCCCGACGGGTCCGCCCGGATCGACCAGCTGATCTATGTCATCCGTGACGGTCACAAAGGCATCGTGCTGGGCAACAAGGGCGAAACGATCAAGGCTGTCGGTCAGGCCGCCCGGATCGAGATGGAAGAACTGCTGGGCCGCAAGGTGCATCTGTTCCTGCAGGTCAAGGTCCGCGCCAACTGGCTGGAAGACAAGGAGCGGTATGACGAGATGGGCCTGAACTTCAAGGATGGCGATGCCTGAGCCGCGTCTGGCGGCGGGGATCTGGGTCAGCGCCTATCTGGCGCGGCTGCGCGTGCTGGACATTCCGGCCTTTGTCGTGGCGCGGGGCGACGATACGGCGGGCGCTGTTCTGGTGAAACTGAACACGCTGGACGGACAGGCCGTGGCGATGACCCGGTCCTTTGACATCATGACCGGCGATCGGGTCTGGGTGACACTGGCCACCGGGCCAGAGTCGGAGGTGGATGCGTCGGTCGCGCGGCAGCGCGGGTTCGACAGCGATCTGTGGGTGATCGAGGTAGAGGACCGTCAGGGTCGTCACCTGCTGGACCAACCGGGCCTGACCTGACGCTGGCGCACATCCGCCTGCGCGCTATGTGCGGGGATAACCGACGAAGGTGAAATCGTGATCTCTTGGGAAGACGAAGGCGCTGTGCTGCGGGTCAGGCCCCATGCGGAAACCGCGGCGATCGTCGAAATCTTTACGCTGGCCCATGGTCGTCATGCGGGCGTCGTGCGCGGTGGCATCAGCCGCAAGATCGCGCCGTCGCTGCAACCGGGCACACAGGTCGCCGCCGTCTGGAAAGCGCGACTGGATGACCATCTGGGTGCCTTTACGGTCGAACCCATCCGCAGCCGGGCCGCCAATGCGATGACCGACCGGCTGGCCCTGTCGGGGTTGAATGCGGTCTGCGGTCTTCTGTCGCTGGTGCTGCCGGACCGGGAACCCCATCCGCGCCTGTATCACAGCACATTGCAACTGCTGGATCTGTTGGGGCAGGGGGATGTCTGGCCGCTGGCCTATCTGCGCTGGGAACAGGACCTGCTGGGTGATCTGGGCTTTGCCCTTGATCTGAGCGCCTGTGCGGTGCGGGGCGTGAACGAGGATCTGGCCTTTGTCTCTCCCCGGTCGGGCCGGGCGGTCAGCCGCGAGGCCGCCGGCGACTGGGCATCCCGCCTGCTGCCCTTGCCCCCCGTTCTGGCGGGCAAAGGCGATGCCACGGCGCAGGATATCGTCACCGCCCTTGGCACCACCGGTTATTTCATCGAACACCGGCTGTTGCGGTCACTTGGCGGCGCGCCGATGCCTGCCGCACGGGCGCGCCTGCTGGATGCCATTCAGCGGTCCGACGTGGATTGAAGCGTGCGGACACTGGCGGCAATCGCCTCTGCCTTCGGGACGAAGGTGATCCCCAGAATGTCGCGGGTGGCGCTGGTGTCCAGTTTCAGCCGTTTGCCGATGATCGGGACCAGCGACCGGATCTGGCTCGAAAACAACCCCGCGATGCGGGCCACGACCTTTGGCATGCCGACGCGCGGCAACCGCGCCTTGGGTGCAGCGGCCCGCAACAGCGATACCAATTCGCCCGCCATGATGTAATCGGATGCCAGCAGGAACCGTTTGCCGATGCTGTCGGGTGCGGTCAGGGCGGCGACATGGGCACGGGACACATCGACCACATCCACGATCGGCAGGCCAAAGTTCGGCAGCAACGGCAGCTTGCCGGATATCATCTGGTCGATCAGTTGCAGCGACGTGCCATAGTGACGGTCCAGCGGCGCACCGACCACAAGGCCGGGGTTGATCGTTGTCAGTTGCATTTCGGGGTGGTCACCGACGAAATCCCACGCGGCCCGTTCGGCCATCGTCTTGGACTTCGGATAGGCGGACATGCTGACATGGGTCAGGTCCGACCACAGGGCCGGGGACAGCGTGTCGCCGTCCTGCAATGCGCGCTGCATGATCGCGACGATGGATGATGTCAGCACAATGCGCGTGACACCTGCCGCCTGTGCCGCCCGCATCGCCCGCAAGGCACCGTCCACGGCGGGCCGGATCAGATCGTTTTCGTCCTTGGGTGCTGCACCGGGAAACGGAGACGCGGTATGGATCACGGCGTCGACCCCGTCCATGGCCGCGGCCCAGCCCGCGTCATCCATCAGATCAAGGGTGACGAACGACAACCGCGTCAGGCTGTCGTGCTGGTTCAGAACCGGCGTCAATGCTTCGGTCACTTCCTGAATGCGGTCAAGATTGCGCATCGACCCGCGCACGGTATAGCCGTCGTTCAGCAGGTCTGCGGCAATGCGCTTGGCGATAAAGCCGGTGATCCCTGTCAACAAAATGGTCTGGGTCATCTGAAATCCTGATGTGGTTTGGTGATCAACCCATGTGGACTGCGCCTTGTTCCGGTCAAAGGTCAATGCGGACGGTGCGATTGGGTCTGGCGTGCCATTGTGTCGCATGTCAGGTCAGGGGGGCAAGACACAGGACCCAGCGCCGATGATCGCGCCCCGCGCCCCGCTTTATCTGACCCATGCCCCGACGCCGCGGATCAGCGATTTCGCGACCCTTGCGGCGTTGGAAGCCTGCATCCGCGCCATGCTGTTGTCGGTCATGCCGCTGGTGATCTATCGCGGCTATGGCGATGCCGCGGTGGTCAGCCGGATTTATCTGCTGGTGGGCATCGGGTCCATGTTCTGCGGCCTGATGGTGCCCTTTCTGGCCCGCTGGGTGCCGCGCCGGTGGATGCTGACGCTGGCCTGCGGATTCTATGTGGCGGGTGCTGTGCTGGGCGTGGCGGGCGGACCTGCGGCCAAGGCGGTGGTGCTGCTGTGCAATGCCGTCGGCACCGTGACGTTCACGGTCTGCCTGAATGCCTATGTGCTGGATTACATCAACCGCCTTGACCTTGGCCGGAACGAATCCACCCGCATGGTCTATAGCGCGCTGCCATGGAGCGTGGGACCCGTGCTGGGTGTCGTCCTGCTGAACTGGTGGGAACCCGCCCCCTTTGTGGCGGCAGGGTGTTTTGCGCTGGTGCTGGTGGCGGTATTCTGGCGCTTGCGGTTGGGAAACGGGCGGCAGATCACCCGCGCCCGCGCACCGGCACCAAACCCGCTGGCCTATCTGGGCCGGTTTGCGGCCCAGCCCCGCCTGATCGCCGGGTGGTTCTTCGCGGTGATGCGGTCCTGCGGGTGGTGGGTCTATATCGTCTATTTGCCGATCTTCTGCATCGAATCCGGACTTGGGGACCGGGTCGGTGCCATCGCGCTGAGCCTGAGCAACGGGTTGCTGTTCACAACGCCGCTGATGTTGCGTGTTATCCGACGGGTTGGTGTGCGCCAATCGGTGCGGACGGGATTTGCGGTGTCAGGCAGCCTGTTCGCCATCGGTTTTCTGGTGTCTGGCGCCCCTTGGGTGACGGTGGGGTGCATCATGGCGGGGTCCGTCGCACTGGTCCTGCTGGACGTGTGCGGCGGATTGCCGTTCCTGATGTCCGTCCGCCCGGCAGAACGGACGGAAATGGTGGCGGTCTATGCCACCTTCCGCGATGCGTCCGGCATTGCGACCCCCGCCGCGGCGTCCTTGCTGCTGCTGGCAGCGCCGGTGGCGGCGGTTTTTGCGGCCTGCGGTATCGGATTGGGGGCCGGGTTTCTTGTGGCCGGGCGGTTGCACCCCCGTCTGGGTCTGCCCCGCCCGGTGAAGCCGCCTTGCCTTAGTCCAGCAGACGCCGCGCAATGACCTGCGCCTGAATTTCCGCAGCGCCTTCGAAAATGTTCAGGATGCGGGCATCGCACAGAATGCGGCTGATCTTGTATTCAAGGGCAAATCCGTTGCCGCCGTGGATTTGCAACGCATTGTCCGCACAGGCCCAGGCGACCCGCGCACCCAGCAGTTTTGCCATACCTGCCTCCAGATCGCAGCGGCGGTCGGCGTCTTTTTCACGGGCGCTGAAATAGGTCAGTTGACGCGCGACCATGATCTCGACGGCCATCATCGCAAGCTTGCCCGACACGCGCGGAAAGGCGATCAGCGATTGCCCGAACTGCTTGCGGTCCTGAGCATAGCGCAGTCCTTCGTCCAGCGCCGACTGGGCGACGCCGATCGCACGGGCGGCCGTCTGGATGCGCGCCGATTCAAAGGTCTGCATCAGCTGTTTGAAACCCTTGCCGGTGTCCCCGCCCAGCAGGTTGCCGCCCTTGACCGCAAACCCGTCGAAGGCCAGCTCGTATTCCTTCATGCCGCGGTAACCCAGAACCTCGATCTCTCCGCCGGTAAGACCGGTGTCGGGGAATGGCGCATCATCCGTGCCGGGCGTTTTTTCGGCCAGAAACATCGACAGGCCGCGATAATCGGTCGTGTCAGGGTCCGTGCGGGCCAGCACGGTCATCACATGGGTCCGTGCCGCGTGGGTGATCCACGTCTTGTTCCCCGTGATCGTCCAGTCATCGCCATCGCGCACCGCACGGGTGCGCAACGCGCCAAGGTCAGACCCGGTATTGGGTTCCGTGAAAACGGCGGTTGGCAGGATCTCTCCGCTTGCGATGCGGGGCAGCCAGTATGATTTCTGGTCGTCGGTGCCGCCGCACAGGATCAGTTCCGCCGCGATTTCGGACCTTGTGCCCAGCGATCCGACACCGATATAGCCGCGCGACAGTTCTTCGGACACCACACACATGGCCGATTTAGACAGGCCGAAGCCGCCCAGATTTTCGGGGATCGTCAGGCCGAACACGCCCATTTCGGCCATATCGTCGATGATCTGCATCGGGATCAGGTCGTCGTTCAGGTGCCATCCATGGGCATGGGGTTCGACCTTTTCCCGGCTGAACCGGCGGAACTGGTCGCGGATCATTTCCAACTCTTCATCAAGACCAGAGGCACCGACGGTCAGATCCGCGCTGCGGTCCTGCATGATCTGAACCAGCCGCGTGCGCGCGGCCTGCGTATTGCCCCGCGCGATCAGGGTGGCTGGGGCAGTTGTGTCCAGCGGTGCGAGGTCCGCCGCGGTCAGCCCAAGATCGGCAGGGCGCACGACCTCTGTCTGGTTCATCGGGATGCCGCCCGCGATCTGGGCCAGATATTCCCCGAACGCGATCTGAAGGATAAGCTGCTCGACCTCCTGGAACTGATCTTCGGCGGCAAGTCTGTCGGCCCAGTTCTGCATCTGGTGCAGGGCCTGATGATAGGTGGCCAGCCACGCCAGACCATGCGCCGCCGTCTGGTGCGCATCAATCAACACGGCACTGACGCGACCGCCCTCCATGACCATGCCCGAAAGCGACCGCTTGGCCGCAGCCATCACGTGGTCCACGGCATCAAGGCTGGTGCGAGTCAGGTTCACCAGATCGGTCAGCATCGGCTGGTCGAACATCGGTGGCTGTCCATCATGCGGCATGGTCTGATCCTTCCTGATACTGCGACTGCACAATTAGATGCTTTGCATCCGCAGCGCAATAATGATGCGAAAAAAAGACCCATAAAATACAAAAATGTCGCGGACGATTTCAATGGCAGGTCCCGGGCGAAAGGCGCAGTGTCGCCCCACAATGTCTGATATTCTTGCCATCCTTCCGCTTAGCCTTGTGCTTTTTGCCTGTGCCGTGACCTTTGTGGGGGGGTTCATCAAGGGGGCCGTCGGCTTTGCCATGCCGTTGATCATGATTTCCGGCATGGGGATCCTGATCGAACCACAGCTTGTCGTTGCGGGCATCATCCTGCCGATCCTGATCAGCAATGTCCTGCAAATCGCGCGGTCAGGCTTGGGTCCGTCATGGGCCGCCGTGCAGGAACATTGGCGGTATCTGCTGATCGTCTGCGTCATGATCCTGATCTCAGCACAGTTTCTGACCGTGATATCGGCTGATGTCATGTTCGTGCTGCTGGGGGTGCCCGTTGTGGTGCTGTGTGCCGTGCAACTGCTGGGCTGGCGTCCGATGCTGTCACCCCGCTGGCGGCGGACCGCCGAATGGCTGGCGGGGCTGGTGGCCGGTGCCTTGGGCGGTCTTGCAGGGACGTGGGGGCCGCCGACGGTGCTTTATCTGCTGGCCCTTGATATGCCGCGGTTGCAGCAGATGACCGTGCAGGGCGTCATCTATGGGCTGGGGTCGGTGATGTTGCTGGTGGGACATCTGCAATCCGGCGTCCTGAACGCGCAGACATGGCAGTTGTCGGCACTGCTGGTGCTGCCCGGCATGATCGGCATGTGGGCGGGGTTCCGGCTGGGCGACAGGTTTGATCAGGACCGGTTTCGCAAGGCCACCCTGCTGGTGCTGATCGTGGCCGGGGTCAACCTTGTGCGGCGCGGTGTGATGGGCTGAGGCTGCCTGTCAGGACAGCAATTCTTCGAACCCGCAAATCCCGGCCAATGCCGGTGCGGCCGTCGGGGCCACGACGGTAAAGCGGCTGCTGTACAGGACTTCACCGTCCTTTGCGGCCTGCAATTCCCACGGCCCCTCCACCAGCTCATATGCAAAATCGAACTGGTAAAAGGTCAGCGATGGTTCGGTGCCGTCGATCCGCGTCTGAAAACTTTGTGTCGTGACCCCGGTGTTGCCCATCGGGGGATGGGTGACGGTGACGGTGACATCCTGAATCCCCAGCAGGTCGGCCGTCATGCTTTTGACGCCGAAACCGATCCCGATAACCGCCGGCACAAGGTTCGACTGCGACACAAACGGCGGGTCCTCGTCGATCAGATGGGTGGTGCCCGCCAGCGTGCCGGGTGCCGCGGTTTCGCCCACCGTGGGGGGCGGGCAGATGATCCCGCTTTCAAGACTGGCGATGGCGGGACTGGTCTGGTCCGCCAAGGGCGTCTGCGCCACCGCAGAGGTGGAAAGGACAGCCGCACTCAGGATCAGGATCATTCGCATGGCCGGAATATAGGTTGAAACGCCGGACTTGTGCAGGGGCAATCGCACAGCGGGGACGCCACGCCGCCCGGCGACCGCACGCGATCTTGTGGCGCATTAGCCATTCTTTATGGTCTTGTGCCACAAATAAGGCACGGATTACCCCCTGATTCGACAAGGAGGCTTGATTCGCCGGACTAAACACACGCATGATTTTGGAAAAAGCAGTTAATAACAACAATTGAGCAGTAGGGGAAAACCCATGTCGAAAATCGCACTCGTGGACGATGACAGGAACATTCTGACATCCGTCGCCATGACACTCGAAGCCGAAGGGTTCGAGGTTGATACATATAACGATGGCCAGTCGGCACTGGACGCCTTTAACAAACGCATGCCGGATATGGCCGTGCTGGACATCAAGATGCCCCGCATGGATGGCATGGACCTGTTGCAGCGACTGCGTCAGAAAACGTCGATGCCCGTCATTTTCCTGACCTCCAAGGATGACGAAATCGACGAGGTTCTGGGCCTGCGGATGGGCGCCGACGATTATGTGAAAAAGCCGTTCAGCCAGCGCCTGCTGGTGGAACGCATCCGTGCCTTGTTGCGGCGTCAGGACGTGATCGGCGGCGAGGTTGTCGAGGAAACGGAAGACAACAAGGTGATGGTCCGCGGAGAGCTGACCATGGACCCGCTGCGCCACGCCGTGAAATGGAAGGGCAACGATGTGTCCCTGACCGTGACGGAATTTCTGTTGTTGCAGGCACTGGCCCAGCGGCCCGGTTTCGTGAAATCGCGCGATCAGTTGATGGATGTGGCCTATGACGATCAGGTCTATGTCGATGACCGGACCATCGACAGCCATATCAAGCGGCTGCGCAAAAAGATGCGTCAGGCAGACGACGCTTTTTCTGCGATCGAAACGCTGTATGGTATAGGCTACCGGTATAACGAAGCCTGACCATGACCGACGCTGCCCGGCATATTGACGTCCGTGATCTGAACTCTGTGCGGCGTGCCGCGCGCAGTCAGCCCGATGTGGTGCTGGGCGACGATTGGGTGGCACCACAATCGCGGGCGGATCAGGAACTGATGCAAAACAGGCGGGGGCGGCGGTTGGTCAATCTGCGCCGCTCTCCGATTGCGCGCAAGATCATTACCTTCAACCTGTTGGCGATGATCCTGATGGTGTCTGGAGTCTTGTATCTGAACCCCTCGCGCGACAATCTTGCCTATCAACGGGCCAATGGTCTGGTCAACGAAGCCGTGCTGATCGCCGATGTGCTGGAAGCAAGGATGCCCCTGACAGCGCCGGTCAGCCTTGGCAGCGGCGACGGGATCGACGTGACCCGGACATTGCAGGACATGAACCTGCGCGGCGGGATCGTTGTCACGGTTTACGGCACCGATGGGTCCATCGTCGCGACCGCAACGGGCAACGCGGGCGGATTGACCGTCGACAGCCTGCAACGGGACGGCGGCGCGACGGTCATGACGGATGCGCTGACACAGGCATGGGGGGCGGTCCGCGCCCTTGTTGCACCCGATTCACCGGCGCCGGTGGCCACGTTGGGCCTGACACCGCAAGACGTTCTGCGGGTGATGGAAGGCGGGCCTGACCTCAAAGCCCTGCAAACCGAGCAGGGGACGAATTTCGTCGTGGCCACGCCCATTCAGCAGGATGGACGGTCTGTGGGCGTCGTGTTCATCACCAGTGCCGCAGGCGAATTGGACGCACTGGTCAGTCACGAACGCGAACAGGTGTTGCGCCTGTTTCTTGTCAGCATGGTTGTC
Source organism: Rhodobacterales bacterium (assembly GCA_038225335.1). GTDB lineage: Bacteria > Pseudomonadota > Alphaproteobacteria > Rhodobacterales > Rhodobacteraceae > Loktanella. The sequence goes on along the minus strand of JBBREW010000046.1, from coordinate 2,295 downwards.
AGCTCGGTGCTAAGCCTTGTTCTGGCGTCCACCATCGCAAACCCGCTGGCCGATCTGGCCGCCGCCGCAGAAATGGGCCGCGACAAAAATGCCCGCAAGATGTCGCCGATACGGGTCAGGATTCCCGACCTGACCGGCCGCCCCGATGAAATCGGGCGCTTGTCCGGGGCGCTGCGGGGGATGGTGCAGGCCCTTTATGAACGGATCGAAGGGAACGAACAGTTTGCCGCCGATGTCGCCCACGAAATCAAGAACCCGCTCGCGTCCTTGCGGTCTGCGGTGGGATCGCTGCGCATCGTGAAGAAAGAAGAACACCGCGACACCCTGCTGGACGTGATCGAACATGACGTGCGGCGGCTGGACCGTCTGGTGAGCGATATTGCAAACGCCTCGCGGCTTGATTCCGAACTGGTCAAGGAAGAGGAAGAAACCTTTGATCTGTTGAAAATGCTGGGCAACCTGAACGAGTTTCTGGGACGCGAGGCCGGTGCCAAGCGCATCGAATACATCGCCGACCTGCCGGATCAGCCGATCATGGTCCAAGGTCTGGAAGGCCGGCTTGCGCAGGTATTCGTCAACCTGATTACCAATGCCATTTCGTTCTGCGAAGAAGGCGACGCCATCCGGGTCTGGGCGCGGCGCCGCGAAAACCGCATTCTTGTGGTCGTCGAAGATACCGGGCCGGGCATCCCTGACGGGGCCTTGACCAAGATTTTCAAGCGGTTCTATTCAGAAAGGCCAGAGGTGCAGTTCGGCAATAACTCCGGTCTTGGGCTGGCCATCAGCAAACAGATCGTAGAGGCGCATGGCGGCGTGATCTGGGCGGAAAATATCCGGCCTTCGGATGCGGATGTCACATCTGAACCCCTTGGCGCACGCTTTGTCGTGGGTCTGCCGATCTGATCAAAGGGTGGGGCCTGACGCCACAGAACACGCCACCGCTGTCGCCTGCGACGGGCGGGCGGTCCTGATCCGGGGGGCATCGGGCACCGGAAAATCCAGCCTTGCGCTGCAACTCATGGCTTACGGTGCGGAACTGGTGGCGGATGATCAGGTGCTCTTGCGGCAGGATGCCGGCCGAATCATGGTCAGTGCGCCGACACCGTTACGCGGCATGATCGAAGCCCGCGGGGTGGGTTTGTTGCGGGCGACACCGGCACCACCGTCTTTGCTGGTCTGTGTGGTCGATCTGAACACCCTTGAAACCGACCGTCTGCCACCTAATCGGTTCATCACGGTCTTGGCATGCGTGTTGCCCTTGCTTCACCGGCCGCAAGGCATAGAGTTTGCGCCTGCACTTTTGCAGTTTTTGCGTGCCGGTCGGATTGCCTGATGACACCTGAACATGACCACCCGGACGAGGCAGCACCCCCCCGGATCATACTGGTCACCGGCCCGTCCGGGGCCGGGCGATCGACAGCGATCAACGCGCTGGAGGATCTGGGGTTCGAGGTCATCGACAACCTGCCCTTGTCCCTGCTGCCCCGTCTGCTGGATGGGCCGTCCGGCGGTCCGCTTGCCTTGGGTCTGGACGTGCGCAATCGGGATTTCAGCACCGACGCGCTGATCCGGGTGATCGACGGTCTGACGCAACGCATGGGACATGCGGCGCAGGTCCTTTATCTGGAAGCAGCAAATGACGTGCTGATCCGTCGCTATTCCGAAACGCGGCGGCACCATCCGTTGGCCCCCGCGGGCCCACCGCTGGCCGGCATCGCCGCGGAAAAGGAACTGCTGCTGCCGATCCGCGCCCGGGCGGATGTGCTGCTGGACACCACCGACCTGAGCCCGCACGAGTTGCGCGCAGAAATCGACCGACAATTCGCACCGGGGCGGGGTAAGCTTCTGGGTGTGTCCGTGCAGTCGTTTTCCTACAAACGCGGACTTCCCCGGGGTCTGGACATGGTATTCGATTGCAGGTTTTTGCGTAATCCTCACTGGGACCCGGCCTTGCGCCTGCTGGATGGTCATGACGCCCGCGTCGCGGCCCATGTGGCACAGGACCCCCGCTTTGACGCGTTTTTTGCGCAGATCAAAGGCCTGGTCGATCTTGTCCTGCCCGGCCACAAGGACGAAGGCCGCGCGCATCTGTCCATCGGCTTTGGCTGCACGGGCGGGCAACACCGGTCCGTGGTTCTGGCGGAATCGCTGGCGGCCTCTCTTGCGCAGGACGGCTGGCCCGTGTCTAAACGACATCGGGAAATGGAGCGCCGCACGACGACAGGCGCCGGTTCAACACAAGGGCAGGACGCTTGATCGGGATCGTGATCGTGGCGCATGGCAATCTGGCGCGGG
>JBBREW010000045.1:0-11745 GCA_038225335.1 Rhodobacterales bacterium | reverse complement strand
GACCATCAGCGGCAGAAAGACGTATGTCATGCCAAGCAGAACCGCGAAATTGGTGAACATCATCTGAACCGGCGCATCGATGGCCCCGATCCACAAAAGAAAGCTGTTCACGATGCCTTGGGCGCGGATCATTTCCTGTATGGCGATGGTGCGGACCAGCAAGTTGGTCCAGAACGGGATGGTGATCAGCAGCATCCAGAGGCCGCGCGACCGCGGGCTGCGGGTGGCGATGAACCAAGCGGTGGGCAGGCCGAAAATCAGGGTCAACACCGTCGTTGCCGCAGCAAGGATGACAGACCGCCCAAGGATCACGAGGTGGGCCTGGGACAGTGAAAGGGTGTCGTCGAAGATGTCCTTTTCCCACACGACAGAAAACCAGCCTTCAATCGACGGGGACCAGACGATGCCGCCATAGTCTGCGGGTGTCAGGAACGAGTAGATGACCACGATCGCCAGTGGCAGGATCGAAAATGCGGTGATGATTGCCATCGCAGGCGCCAGAAGGGCCGCACGTCTGCGTGTGTCGCTGCCGGATGCGGACAGGTTCATGCCGCCGGTCCCGCCGGATGGCCGCCTGTCAAGATCCGCAGCGATTCAAGCGGCAGGATGATGGCCACGTCTTCGTCTTGGCGGGGCAGGGCATCACCGCGCGTATTCTGGATGCGGGCGACAAGGCGTTCGCCGCTGGGCAGGGACAGTTCGACATGCGTATCAGTGCCGAAATAGACAAGGCTGATCACACGCGCCGTCAGGCTCAGGGCATCCGGTCCGGTCGGACCGAAAGTCACATGCTCGGGCCGGATCATGAGATCGATGTCGCCGGCCGCCAAGTCTGCAGTGCCCGGCAGGATAAGGCGTTGTCCCGCCAGACTGACCGCGCCGTCGTTCAGATGTGCGCGCAGGACGTTCGATTCCCCGATGAAGCCGGCGACAAAATGATTGGCAGGATTTTCGTACAGGTCGCGGGGGCTGGCGATCTGCTGAATCTCGCCGCCGCTCATGACCGCGATGCGGTCCGACATCGTCAGCGCCTCTTCCTGATCGTGGGTGACGAAGATAAAGGTCAGCCCGGTCTCGCGTTGCAGGCGCTTCAATTCGCTCTGCATCTCCTTGCGCAGCTTCATGTCCAGCGCCGACAGTGGCTCGTCCAGCAGCAGGATGCGCGGTTTCGGGGCCAGCGCGCGGGCCAGCGCCACGCGCTGCTGTTGCCCGCCGGACAGTTCCGCGCTTTTGCGATCCCTCAGGTGGGGCATCTGCACGAGGTCAAGCATGCGATCCACCGTCTCGGCCACCTCGGCCCGGGGTCGTCCCTGTGCCTCCAGCCCGAAGGCCACGTTCTGTGCGACGGTCATGTGCGGAAACAGCGCGTAGCTTTGGAATACGGTGTTCACCGGGCGGACATTCGGCGCCATCGCCAAGATGTCTTTGCCGTCCAGCACGATCTGTCCCGTTGTCGGCGACTCGAACCCCGCGATCATCCGCAGGAGCGTCGTCTTTCCGCAGCCCGACGGTCCAAGCAGGGTGAAGAACTCGCCTTCCGCGACGGTCACGTTGACGGAGCGAAGTGCAGGGACGGCAGCAGCACCGCTGCCGAAGAATTTGGAAAGCTGCCGGATATCGAGCATGAGAATTCCTGCCTGTGTCACCGTCATTGCTATTGACAAAGATTTTTTAGTCAATCAAAATTTTTATCAAGACAATAAACTTTAATGGGCAGTTTTCATGACCCTCGGCTCCTCCACGGACAACAACGCTGCACCCACCGAAAGTGGCCTGCGCGGACGGCAACGCGTGCAACGGCGGGCCGATATCATCGACGCGGCGCGCACCCTGTTTGCCCGTGACGGGGTGGATGAAACGACGGTAGCAAGCATTGCGGCGGCTGTCGGGGTGTCGCCGCCCACGGTCTTTAATCACTTTGGCAGCAAGGATGGCGTGCTGATCGCGCTGATCGTCGAAGGCACAGAGGCTGCCCGCGCCAATCAGGACTGGACGGTCATGACGCGCGATGCGGATCTGCATGGCAAGCTGACGAACCTGCTGGCCCGCGTGTCGCGCGTCACGCTCGACATCGCCGACAGACGTGTCTGGCGCTACGCAGAGGCCGCGACCGTCCGCCAGCCCCACACGGAGGTGGCAGAAGCCTATCGCCAGGTGAACAAGGAACTGACCGTCGTGCTGATCGACTTCTTTGCTGCATATGATCTGCGCATGTTGCGGGGCGACCGGGGTGACCCTGACGTTCTCGGGCCCATGTTCCAGGACCTCTGGACGCCGCTTTTCATCGAGCTGATCACGCAAGAGGATATGACTCTTGCCATGCACAACGCACGTGTCGGCGCGCGGATGGCGGACTTCATGTCCATGATCTTCGACACCGCCAGCATTACTCAACCACGTGCAAAGGAAGATATCGCGTGAATGCCGACATCATCATCCACAATGCCTCTGTCATGACCATGGACGAGATGTTCCCCTGCGCGACCGCCGTGGCGATCGCGGGCAACAGCATTCTGGCTGTTGGCGACGATGCGACCATCCTTGCGCAGGCCGACGGGGGCACGCGGATCATCAACGCGCAGGGGGGCACGGTGCTCCCCGGTTTCGTTGAATCCCACATCCACCTGTTTTCAGGGGCCTACGGTCAGACGCTGCTGCAACTGGGCGGGCTGCGCGGGATGGATGCCCTGCGCGACGCGGTGCAGGACTACGTCGCCGTCAGGCCGGATGATGGTCTGATTTATGCACAGGGGGCAGATTACGAATTGCTTGGCGCGAACACACGGCTCGACCGTCATGCGCTGGATGCGGTCTGCCCTGATCGCCCGCTTGCTGTCTTGGCCTACGACTTCCACACGCTTTTTGCGAACACCGCAGCACTGGACGCGGCCGGGCTGCTGCAGGGCCGTGACCTGCCGGTCGGGAATGAAGTCGTGATGGGTGACGACGGGTTGGCCACCGGCGAGTTGCGCGAAAAATACGCGCTGCTGCCGGTCCTTGATCTGCGCACGTCCGGTGGACGTGAGATGCTGGGCATGTCCGGGATCGAGCCGCCCGTGCCGCCGACCAAGGCCGAATGGCGCGAGGACATGGAAACGCTCAGGACCGGCCTTGCTTTTCTGGCCAGTCACGGGGTGACTTCTGCGCACAACATGGATGGAAACCGCCACTTGCTGGAACTGCTGCGGGACGTGGACGCCGAAGGCGGGCTGGCCGTGCGGATGGAGGTCCCGTTTCACCTGACGCGCGATATGGACCTTTCAGAACTGGACCGGGCCGATGCGATGGCGCGCGATTTTACGGGACCACGGCTGAAATCGGGACGTGTCAAGATCTTCGTCGATGGCGTGATCGAAAGCGGGACGGCCGCCATGCTGGACGCCTACACCACGCGCCCGGGCCACCCCGGCGCGCCGATCTTTGACGCCGACGCGTTCAATCAGGCCGCGATCGAGGTCGACCGGCGCGGCCTTCAGATCGCCGTGCATGCGATCGGAGACGCGGCGGTCCGCATCACCCTGGATGGCTATGCCGCGGCACGCGCGGCCAACGGCCCCCGCGACAGCCGCCACAGGATCGAACACGTCGAGATGATCGATCCCGCCGATATCCCGCGCTTTGCCGACCTTGGCGTCATTGCGTCCATGCAGCCACTGCACGCACCCGATGGCCGGTCGGCCACCACCGATGGCATCGGCCCGGATCGCGCCGCCACAGCCTACGCCTGGCGGATGCTGGTCGAGACCGGGGCCGATTTTGCCTTCTCTTCTGACTGGCCGATTGTGCCAGTTGCCCCTTTGCTGGGTATTCAGACTGCGATGACCCGGCAGCCCTGGCTGAACGGTCTGCCTGACCAGCGTCTGTCGCTGCAACAGGTGCTGGAAGCCTTCACATGGCGCGGCGCAAAAGCCGGGTTCATGGACGATCTGACGGGGCGTCTGCGTCCGGGAATGCTTGCGGATGTCGTGCTGCTGTCCGGCGATATCGAAGCACAACCGGTAGAAAAGATTGCAGATCTTTCGGTCAAACTGACGATCTGCGACGGGCTGGTCACGCATGACGCCTGAACCGCTGGACATCATGCGATTGGGCGCGCGCGCATCGTCGGGGCAGCCTGCACTGCGTCTGGGCATCGTCATCCGCGCCGACATTGGTCCGGTCGTGGAATTCACGACCGCACAAGGCACGCGGCGCGCCATGTTCCCGATCACGGGCGGTGAGGTCCATGGCCGTGGCTGGACGGCCACCATCCTGCCCGGCGGCGCCGACTTTGCCGTGGGCATGCCTGACGGCAGTTACGCCATCGCGGCGCGCTACGTCATGGTGATGCAGGATGGCACGAACGTTTTCGTCGAAAACACCGGGCGCATGGTGGCACGGTCCGATGGCAGTTACGACGGCCGCACCCGTGCGATCCTGGAAGTTACCGATGGCCCACATGCTGCCCTTGGCTCCGCAGTCTGGTTCGGCACGGCCCGGGCAGAGGCCGGTGACGACGATCACGTTTATATCGCGTTGTGGGAAGCGGTTCTGGACGATGTCGCGGCTGCGACTGCGTAAACTGCTGGCCGTCTGGGGCGGCCGCGTTGTGGGACGCTTTTCAGACGCCGACTGACAGAACATGGTGGATGATTTCAGATATGTCTTGACCCGCGTCCAGCGTGATTCCGTATTCGTCACTGGCGAGTGGTTCCAGTGCGCGCGCCTGACTGTCGGACAGTGACGCTGGCATGAAATGGTCTGCCCTGTCGGCCATGCGCGCGCGCGCCACAGCCGGCGACAAGGTCAGATGGACAAAGAAAATCGGCCCGGTCTGCGCAAGACGCTGGCGATAGATGCGCCGCAACGCCGAACATCCGGCGACGACGCTATGACCCTCGCCGATCCGCCGGTCCACCGCGTCCCTGATCCGGTCAAGCCACGGCGCGCGCATAGCATCGGTCAGGGGCTGGCCTGCCGACATCGCGGCAATATTGGCCGCAGGGTGTAGATCGTCGCCTTCGAGGTATATCGCCCCTGTTGCCTGTGCCAGCGCCTGCCCGACGGATGACTTGCCGCAGCCGCTGACACCCATGACGATGATCCGGCGCGGCGCATCCGATATCGTCGTCATGTCAGGACCCAGATCGGCCACATGATGATTTGCGGAAAGGCGGCGACGGCGACCAGAACGATCAGGTTGATCGCGTAGAAAGGCATTGCCGCCAACACCAGCCGTTCGGTCGGCACCTTTGCGACATAGGCCGTGGCAAAGAGGCATGTCCCCACCGGCGGAGAGGCGAGGCCAATCGCAAGGCATGTGACCATGAAAATCAGAAAGTGCATCGGATCAATCCCCGCGCTGATCGCCGCCGGCATCAGGACCGGGATCAGCATCAGGGCTGCGGCAACGATATCCATGAGCATGCCCACGATCAGGAACACCAGACCCATCAACAACAGCGTCAGAAAGGGCGACCCGGTAAAGCCCGCCAAAACGCCGGAGGCCTTTTGCGGCAGCATGTCGACCGTGAAGATAAACGTGGCGGCCGAGGCGACCATCAGGATCAGCAGGACGGTGCCTGCCAGTTGTCCCGCGCGGATCGCCAGTTCGCACAGGTCACGCCAGCCGATTTCCCGGTGGACCAGTCCCGCGACCAGAAGCGTGTAGATGACGGCCAGTCCGGCGGCTTCGGTCGGGGTGACGATGCCGGAAAACATGCCGGTCAGGATGATGACGGGCGCGCCGACGGACGGCAGGGCGCGCAGAAAGGCGCGGACGGACTTTGCCCGGTCAAACCCGGTAATCACGCCGTATCCGCGACGGCGCGACACGATGTAATTGTAGATCGCCAGTGCGGAAGCCAGCAGAAGTCCCGGCCCCAACCCGCCCGCAAGAGCAGCCCCGACCGACAGGCCGGAGGCCGAGGCGGCGACGATGATCAGGATCGACGGTGGCACCAGCGTTGCCAGTGTTGCCGTGATCAGTGTCAGCGCCGCCGCATATGGCAGCGGATACCCCCGAGAGGTCATCGACCGGATCGTGATCGGCCCAAGACTTGCGATGTCTGCGACAGAAGACCCGGAAATCCCGCCAAAGACGAAGGACGACATAATATTGACGTGTCCCAGACCACCACGAAAACGGCCGACAACAGCCTCTGCCGCGTCAAAGATCCGCTCGGACAGGCCGCCGCGTTCCATGATCTGTCCGGCCAGAATGAACAGCGGCACCGCGATCAGAAGGAAGGAATTGATGGATGTAGCCAGCGACTGTGTCAGCATCGACATGGGCAGGGCGTATTGATACATCGCGGCCACAGTGCCAAGCCCCAGCGCCACGGACAATGGCACTCCAAGACCGGCGAGCACGGCGAAAACGCCCAGAAGGGTAAGGCTCATCGCGCATCTCCGGCCGTGGAATAGTCTTCAGGGAACAGGGCGTGGATCATGGCTCCCAGCACCGCCAGGCCACTGCCCAAAACGATGGGCAGGGTCGCGACCCACATGCCGATTTGCAGAATGGCGGATTTTTCGCCGAACCTGACCTGTTGCCACAGCAGGTCCCAGCCATGTCGCGTCACGATGACAAACAACGCGGCGGCGGCCAGTGCGGCCAGCAGATCCAGCGCCCTGTGTGCCCAGGCACCGGGCAGCAGGTCCGACAAGACGGTCACGCGTGGGTGCTGTCCGCCGCGAAACCCGGCGGCCAGACCCAGCCAGATCGTCCAGATGAAGAAGAACCTCGACAGTTCCTCGGTCCATGGCAGCGAATTGCCCAGCAACCGCGATACAACCTGAAGTCCGATCAGGCAAACCATGCCAAGCACCGCGATCAGAAGAATGCCGTCAACCAGACGCCATAGCGCGTTGTCGAAAGAGCGCATTGCAACCTCCGCAAAGTCGTTGGGGGATGAAGCGAAAGGTGTCGGCCCGGTGCGGTGAAACAATTGCACCGGGCCGCACAGATCAGTTCTGGGCGACAAAATCCGTGCTGGTTTTCATGAAATCCGCGCCGATCTGTTCCTCGAATTGTGGATAGATGCCGCGCGCAATCTCCTGCACCTTTTCCAGCTCGCCGGCCTCGAAGCGGTTGACCTGCATGCCGGCCTCTTCCAGCTTGGCGATGATGTCGGCTTCCTGCGCGATCTCCTGCGCATCGTGTTCGGCGATCATCTCGTCGGCGGCGGCTTGCACGGCGTCATGGAATTCGGCGGGGATCTGATCCCAAGCCTGCTGTGACACGGCCAGCACAAAGCTGTCGGCCAGATGCTGCGTCATGTTCAGCTGGCCCTGCACTTCATAGAACCGGTTGTTCCACGGCACTTCCACAGGGTTTTCCTGTCCGTCGATCGCCCTGAGTTGCAGCGCGGAATAGACTTCGGAAAACGCCATCGGCGTGGGATTCGCGCCCAAGGCATCGAAGAGTGACACGAACAGGGGATTGTTCGGCGTCCGCAGGGTCAGGCCGTTGAAATCCTCTGCTGTCGTGATGACGGTATCGCGCGCCGTCACGTTCCGGAAGGTCCGCAGGAAAAATCCAAGCCCGTGGATGTCCAGCCGGTCAAGCGACGCCAGAAGCGTGTCGCCGGGTGCACCCGACAGATAGGCCTGAAGCTGATCATAGTCAGAGAACAGGTAGGGCAACGAGATTGCGTTCATTGCAGGCTCGAAGCTGGCATAGACGGAGCTTGCGAGGATCAGCCCGTCCAGCGCACCGGACCCAAGCTGGTTGATCGCGGCGTTCTGGTCCTTGCCATAAAGGATGCCATCGGGAAAAACCTGAAAAGTGACCTCTCCCCCGGTCTTTTCGGTCACGAGTTCGGCAAAGCGGCTGGCCGCCTGTCCGACGGAGCTGGTGGCAGGATCGGGGACGGCCAGGCGCAGTTGCGTTTCCGCATAAGCGGCTGTTGCGGTCATCAGCGACGCTGCGGTCGCAATGGCGGCGGCGCTTTGCATAAGGTGGCGGCGGGTGATCGGGTATGTCATTCGGGTCTCCTCCCAGTTTGACGGTTCAGTGAAGGGTGGGCAGTCGCACCCTGTCGGGTATTGGTGTCGGTGTTGCGTTGCGGCGTTCCAGTTCCAGGATCAGCGCAGAATGGTCGAGGTCCGCACCGCCATGAGCCACGAGGCTTGCGAATAATGAATCCACGACAGTCAGAACGGGTAAGGTCAAACCCAGATTGCGTGCAACCTCCAGCGCGGCTTGGGTATCCTTGACCTGATATTTTGCAGGACCGCCAGGGGCGAAATTGCCGGCAATCATGCGGGCGCCGTGTTCTTGCATGATGCGTGACCCGGCAAAGCCACCCAGCAGTGCTGTGCGCACGCGGGCAGGGTCTGCACCACCAGTCCGGGCCATAAGTAGGCACTCGGACACGGCCGCGATGGTCGATGCAACCAGCATCTGATTGGCAAGCTTGCACAATGCGCCTGTGCCATCCGGGCCGATGTGGGTGACGGTGCCCATCGCAGAAAGGACGGATGTTGCGGCCTCCACCACATCGTCCGCGCCGCCCGCCATGATCGACATGGTGCCGTCCCGGGCCGCAACCGTGCCGCCGGACACCGGGGCGTCGATCCAGCGCAAGTCCAATGCCTTTGTCATGTCGGCCATTCGCAACGCTTCGTCATGAGAGATGGATGACATCACGATCAGTAGGGCACCCTTCGGCATGGTCTGCGCCGCACCGGGCTGTGCATCTTCCCCGAACAGGACTGCCTTGCAGACAGGACCAGAGGACAACATGCAGATCACGACATCGGCCTCTGCCACGGCATCTTGCGATGTCGCATGGACTGTCGTGCCATTGCCAACGGCCTGCGCCTTGGCATTATCGCGGTTCCACAGCCGGACATCGTGACCGGCACGGGCCAGATTGGCGGCCATAGGTCCTCCCATCAACCCGGTGCCAAGGACGGCGACGACACTCATGGCGCGGCCCGCAGAAAGCGTCGCACAGGCTGTTCGTCACATAAGGTCAATGCAGCCCGGAACGCCGCAAGATGCGGCGTTTCAAGGTGAGCAGCAAAGGCCGCGGCGTCACGGTAAACTTCGTAGAACATGACGCGGATCGGATTGACGGTGTTGTCCACGACCACATCGAACTGCAGGCAGCCGTCCTCGGATGCGACCGAGGCTGCGGCGTCCGCCCGCGCAGCCGCCAGAAAGGCCGCGCTGTTGTCGGGCGTCACCAGAAATTCGGGGACAACAACGAGGGTCATGCGTCGGCCTTCTGACGCTTGGATGCGTCTGCACCGGCGACGGCGGGACCCATCGTGCGAACCTGTTCCTTGCGCAGGTTGACGACGTCAAGGTCATCCACGAATTCCACGTCCGACATCTTGACGATCTGGTCGCGCTTGATCGGGTTCTTCAGTTTTACGTGGTGCGCCAGCCCCATCGGCAGCGCATCGACCGCTGTGGAATGCGCGGCAGAGATCGACTTTGCCCAGGTGGCAAAGCCACCTTCGCCGTCAAGGTAGGATCCCGCTGCCAGATCGGATTTCGCTGTCGCGACCGCGTCAGCCTGGAACACCTTCGACGTGCCGGTCGGCTCATGGCGCAGGACGGCAGACATCACGGAAACAGAGGTTTCCAGCCCGATCAAGTGGAATGGGCGCCACATGGAGCCGTACCACCCGGACTTGTCGGTCAGCAGGCCGTATTGTTCAAAGCATTGCTTGGTATATTCGTCCGGCGCACGGAAGGTCACGAACATGCCGTAGCGGATGTTGTTCACCACCTCGCGCCCGTCGGGTTCTTGGCTGGCGGCGATGTCGATCATGTTGCCACGTTCCAGCCGACCGCCTTCGGAGGCGGGTTTGAAAACCTGGGCCAGATCGTGAAGCCCTGCCGGCGGGAACGCAAGGCCGTTGTCTGAACACTCCAGCCCCGTCGCATTGGCGACTGCGGCCATCTCGATCGCGGCTTTTGTGCCATCGGTAAAGGAGTTGTACATCTTGGGATTGAAGTCGCCCTTGGCGACGAATTCTTCCGACCATCCGAAATACCCCCAGACCGTGTCGGGGGTCGAATAGCGATATTCCGGCTGAAAATTCATGCCTTTGCCGGCCGAGGTCAGCTCGAACCCGCAGGACCTGACCCAGTCCACCAGCTCGCACATGAAAGCGGGCTGGTCGCCGTAGGCCATCGAGTAGATCAGGCCCTTGTCGCGCGCCATTTTGCCCAGCAGGGGGCCGCACATCACGTCTGCCTCGACATTGACCATGACGATGTGCTTCATCCCCTCGATCGCCATCAGCGCGTGGCGCGTTCCGGCCAGTGGATGACCTGTCGCCTCGATCACACATTCGATGCCGTCGAAATCGCAAAGCGCCTTGGCGTCGTCGGTCACGAACGTGCGCCCGGTGTCCATCGCATCGCCAAAGGATGTGGCGGCGTATTCCTCTGCCTCCCATCCCGTGCGGTTCAGTGATGTGCGAACCTTGCCGACGTCAAGGTCGGCCACCGCAACGATATGATACCCTTCAATCTTGCGGGCCTGTGCCAGCACCATCGAGCCGAACTTGCCGGCACCGATCAGCCCGACACGGATCGGGCGGCCACCGGCATTGCGCTCTGCGAGCATGGAGTGAAGATTCATCGGCCTGTCTCCGTCTGTAGGGCAGGGCGCACTGCGGCGTTGCCTGCATCAATCACATCGCGGAAAGGGGCAGCGGATCGCCTTGGCGACCGTGCTGATTTGGCGTCGTGCGCCGTGGTGTCTCCCCCCACCGTGCGGACGACTTCTGCGTCCGATGCAGCGAACATCGCGAAATCGGCCTGCAAGCACAATTTAACTTTTCAGAAAGATTGTGTAGTTCAGCTACAAGGTTTACCGGGTCGGGACGTATTGCTGGTTTTCGGTCTGCCAGAGGGCGGCCTCTGCCTTGACCCAGTCGAAAAAGGTCCGCACCCGGCTGCGCCGCATGTGGGTATGCGGACAAACCAGCCACTGGGTTGTGATCAGCATGTCCGGCGGGGTGCGGACCGGGATGACGAGGCGGCCGTCCTTCAGGTCCTGACCCATCATCAGATCGCTTTCCAGCGCCATGCCCATCCCCAGCACCGCCGCATCGACCGCCATATGAGAGCGGTCGAACAAAAGCTGGCTTTTGATGCCATCGTCCTCCAGACCAAGGTGCGCGAACCACTGTTCCCACTGGACCTGTGCCTTGACTGACCGGATCAAGCGAAACCCACGCACCTGATCGGGATCAAGCGAGAAGGGTGCAGCCAGTTCCGGTGCGCAGACCGGCAGAAAGCGTTCGACCGCGAGCGGTTCCACATGCAGGCCCGGCCAGCGTCCGGTGCCGTGGCGGATATCCAGATCGACATGATCGCGGTTGAAATCCATTGGTTCGTTTGTGCCGTCAAGCCGCACGTCGATATTCGGGTTCGCCTCCAGAAATCGCGGCAGGCGCGACAGCAGCCACTTGGTGGATACCGTAGGCGTCGTGCGGATCGTCAGGCGGGTTGCAGTCTTAACACCCTGCATCCGCAGGGTGGCCGCCACGATGGCTTCCACCTGCTCAGCGATCTGCTCAAAGTATCGCTCTCCATCCTCGGTCAGCTTGATGCGGCGCCCGACCCGCACAATCAGCGTCGTGCCGATCTGCTCTTCCAGCAGGCGGATCTGCTGGCTGACGGCGGATGGCGTGACGGACAACTGTTCCGCCGCTGCCGTGACCGAATTGAGCGTGGCAACCTGATGAAAGACGGCAATTGCGCGAAAGGGGATCAGTGGCTATTCCTTTGCCCAA
>JBBREW010000044.1:0-11762 GCA_038225335.1 Rhodobacterales bacterium | reverse complement strand
TTCCATTTCCGTGACCAGATCCGCCAGTTCGATCAGATCGGCGTGGGCGTTGCGGCCGGTCAGGACGACATGGGTCATGGGGGGTTTTTCGTCGCGCAGAAACGCCACGACCTCTGCCACATCGACGTAGTCATAGCGGATGGCGATGTTGATTTCGTCCAGCAGGACCATCGTATGGGCCGGGTCGCGGATCAGGTCCTTTGCCTTGGCCCAGGCGGCCTGCGCCATGGCCGTATCGCGGGATTTGTCCTGCGTTTCCCATGTGAAGCCTTCACCCATGGTATGAAAGGCGCAGATGTCGCTGAACCGCGCGAGGATCAGATCGCGTTCGCCCGTGCTCATGCCACCTTTGATGAACTGCACGACGGCGCAGCGCATGTCATGCGCGATGCAGCGAAAGATCATGCCGAACGCGGCAGATGATTTACCCTTGCCTTTGCCGGTGTGGACAATGACCAGTCCCTTGGCACCTGTCTTGGTCGCCATGATCTTGTCGCGGGCGGCCTTTTTTTTGACCATCTTGGCGGTGTGGCGGTCGGGATCATCGGTCATGGCAGGCACTTTCTGTGAGGTCGTCAGAGGATGGGTGCGGCAGGGAGTGTGCCTTTGTCGGCACGCCCCACAAGTTGATGTGGGTTGGTCAAACCGCAGATGGTTGTCACAGGGACGGAACAAATGCATGGGCATCGCAATAAATCACACTGTTGTGACACCCAAGGAACCTTGATGATGCGCTTATTCGCAATCTGCATGTTTACATTCTATCTGGGCACGGCGGCGCTGGCCACCGGGTTGTAATTGCTGCCCCCTATGACGGTTGGTCCAGCAGACCCGCGATGCGGGCGCGGGCAGAATTCGATTTTGGCACCCACAGATCGCGGTCAATCGCCTCTTGCAGGCGCTGGGCAATTTCCCGCAGCGCGGGCGGGTTCGCATCCGCGATGAAGCTGCGGGTATCGTCGTCTGCAAGCATCGCGTCCTCGACCAGATCGAAGTGGTGGTTGCGCACCAGACCCGTCGTCGCGGCAAAGGCGAACAGGTAATCGACGGTCGCCGCGATTTCAAACGCACCCTTGTAGCCGTGGCGTTTCACGCCCGCGATCCATTTGGGGTTCACCACGCGTGACCGCAGGACACGGCCGATCTCGTCCTCCAGCGTACGGATGACGGGGCGTTCGGGGCGGGAATGGTCGTTGTGATAGATCGGGCGGTCCTGCCCTTGAAGGGTGGCGACGGCGGCGGCGGCGCCGCCTTCGAATTGATAGTAATCATCGGAATCAAGGATGTCGTGTTCGCGGTTGTCCTGATTTTGCACGATCGCCTCTGTCTGGGACAGGCGCTGGGCAAACGCCGTGCGGTCGGGCCTGCCCTGCGCGTCGGCACCGTAGGCGTAGGACCCCCAGACGAGGTAGGCTTCGGCCAGATCGGCCCGGTCGGACCAGATCCTTTCGTCGATCAGGGCCTGCAATCCGGCCCCGTAGGCCCCG
The DNA here is from genome assembly GCA_038225335.1 of Rhodobacterales bacterium. Lineage (GTDB taxonomy): Bacteria > Pseudomonadota > Alphaproteobacteria > Rhodobacterales > Rhodobacteraceae > Loktanella. Next base: position 10,275 of record JBBREW010000044.1, on the reverse strand, counting down.
GGTTTCGACCCGAAGACGCGGGCGCGATCTTCGCCGGCGCGGGCCCGTGCGGCGGCTGGATTGGCCTCTGACGGTTCGGCAAGGGCCTGAACCGCGCGGGCCGCATCATCGACCAGCGCGATCAGGTTCGGAAAGGCATCGCGGAAAAAGCCCGAAATCCGCAAGGTGACATCGACCCGCGGGCGGCCAAGGGCCGTGGCGGGGATGACGGTGAACCCGGTGACCCGGCGGTTGGCGCTGTCCCACGTCGGCTTGACCCCCATCAGCGCCAGCGCCTGCGCGATGTCGTCGCCGCCGGTGCGCATGTTGGCCGTGCCCCATGCGGTGATCAACAGGCTGCGCGGCCAGTCGCCCTGCGCCTGAAGATGCGTATCAAGCAGCAGATTAGCGCTTTTCCACCCCAAGGCCCAGGCGGTGGGCGTGGGCACGGCGCGGCTGTCGACGGAGTAGAAATTGCGGCCCGTGGGCAAGACATCCAGCCTGCCGCGCGTGGGCGCGCCAGAGGGTCCGGGTGGTATCGCGTGACCGTTCAGGGCAGCGATCAGATTGCGGCCTTCGTCCGGGCCGCAAGCGGCGACGGCCGGGCGGATGATGGTGCTGATCTGATCCATGACGGCGGTGCTGTGAGGGCCGGGAGGGGGCGTGTCCCCGGTCAGCAGGCGCTGGCACAGTGATTCCAGCCGTTCGACCGTGTCGCCATTGCTGCGCCAGCCGTCAGCGGTGCCCAGCAGGGCCGGGCGGGTCGTGGCGGGGGCCGTCATGTCGCAATCAAGCGGATCGAAGGCGAGGTCGAGATCGCGCGCCAATGCGCGCAGCAAGGAGGCATTGCCCCCGGCCCCGTTGCCGCGCGGCACGCGGGCCAGTGCGATACACAGGTCGATTTCCTGCTGGCCGACCGGGCTTTGCCCGAAGACATGCAGGCCGTCGCGGATCTGCGCTTCTTTCAGGTCGCACAGATAGGCGTCGAGTTTGGTCAGATCGGTGTCGTCGCCCGCAAGTCCCGCATCCTGCGCCAGACCTGTGGCGCTGGACAGCGACAGAATCTGGGCATGCAGATGCGAGAGGCGACGGGGATCAAGTCCTGCGGCCTCGTAGTATTCATCGACCAAGGCTTCGAGGTCGCGCATGGAGCCGTAGGATTCCGCGCGGGTCAGCGGCGGGGTCAGGTGATCCACGATCACCGCACTGCTGCGCCGCTTGGCCTGCGTACCTTCGCCGGGGTCATTGACGATGAAGGGATATATGTGGGGCGTGGGTCCCAGCGCCACCTCTGGCCAGCATGTGTCTGACAGGGCCAGCGCCTTGCCCGGCAACCATTCAAGGTTGCCGTGTTTGCCCATGTGGATCACCGCATGGGCCCCCCAGTGGTGCCTGATCCAGAAATAGAACGCCAGATAGTTGTGCGGCGGCACGAGGTCCGGCGCGTGGTAGGTGTCGGCAGGGTCGATGTTGTAGCCGCGGGCGGGTTGCAGGGCGACGACCGCCTGACCGAACCGGTGGATGGACAGCTTGAACCCGCGGGCGGTGGGCGCGGGCGAAGGGCTAGTTACGGGGGCTGATGCCTCCGGCGGGAGTATTTCGGAAAAAGCGAGGAAAGGGTCGTCCTCTGGTGCGCCCCAGCGCGTCGTGATCTGGTTTTTCACATCCCAGGGCAGCGCGTCGAAATGGGTCTTGTAAATCTCCAGCGGCAGGGTTTCGCCCCCGGTCGTGGTGGCCCGGTCGGTCAGCCAGTTCGTCGGTCCGGCCATCAGCCCGTCCATCAGGGTCTGTGCGTCGGGCGGCGGCGTTGTGGCATAGCCGGCCTGTGCAAGCAGGCGCAGGGTGTGGACGGTGGCGGCGGGGGTATCAAGGCCAACGCCATTGGCCAGGCGGCCGTCCTTGTTGGGATAATTGGCAAGGATCAGCGCCACCTTGCGGTCGGGTGCAGGCGTCCGGCGCAGGCGGCACCAGTTGCGGACAAGCGCCGTGACGAAATCGATGCGGTCGCCCATCGCCTGATAGGTCGTGATGGCGCATTGAGTGGCGGTGTCGAAATAGGCTTCGCCTTTGAAGCTGACGGCGCGGGTCAGGATGCGGCCGTCGACCTCTGGCAAGGCGACATTCATGGCGATGTCGCGGGCGTTCAGGCCTTGCGGGCTGTCGCGCCATGCGGCCTCTGTCCCGCCTGACAGGACGATCTGAAAGACAGGGGCTGCGTTGGCGGCGGGTCCGGCCAGCGGGTTGTCCGGGCTGTCGCAGCCGTCATGGGGCGATCCCACGGCAAAGGCCGTGGCATTCAGGATGGCGTCGGGGGGGGCCTGCGTGAACAGCCGGTGCAGGGTCGCGACCGACAGCGGGTCTTTCAGCGAGGCCACGAACACCGGCAGCGGGTTCAGCCCTGTGCGCAGCAGGGACCGCACCAGCCGGTTGATCGGGGCCAGCCCGCCGCCCTGCACCAGTGCGCGGTAGAACACGATCGGCACCACGGGCGCACCTTGCGTCCAGCCAGCCTGTGCTGTGGCCAGATCGGCAAGCCCGGTGCCCGGCCAGTAGATGCCGGCGCGCAGCAGGGGGCTGGCCCCTGCGGGGCGGGGGGTGTCGGCGATGATGGCGCGGGCGTGGTCCAGCAGGCGCACCATGTTCTGCGGTCCGCCTTCGACCAGATAGGACCAGAGCGTGTCATAATCGGCATCCGTGACCGTGGACAGACCGCGCAGGTCCGGGTCGTCCCTGTCGTCGCCGGGCAGGAACGCCACCGGCACGCCCGCTGCCCGCAGCCGGGCTGCGTATTGGGCCACGCCGTAGGGCCAGTATCCGGTGCCGCCCAGCACGCGCAGGATCACGATCCGCGATCCGCAGGCACAGGCATCAAGGTGCATGTCCACCGACAGTGGATGGCGCAGATGGGCAAGGTTCAGCAGGCGCAGGCCCGGCGGGTCCGGCATCGCGGCCCGCGCCTCTGACAGGGCGGCGAGTTCGGTGTCGGCGGCGGATAGAAAGACGACATCCGCCGGTGTCTGACCGGGATCAACCGGGTCACTGCCGTCAGAGATGGCCTGCGTGCTGGCAGCAAGAAGGTGCATCACACTTGACCTTTGGTGCGGAAAGGACAATTGGCGGTAGAGAACAGCATGAGGGGACCGCGCCCATGGATTACGGCAAATCGGGAGTTGCGAATATGGCCAAGAAAGGCCCGAAGCATCACGAGCATAACCAATACGGCAGCGACAAGACGCCCTTCGGCCAGCGGCCGTCCAAGGCGGAACTGCTGGAGCGGATGAAAAAGGCCCAGACCGGACAGGAGACGGACGCGGCTGACAAGGCTGACAAGGCTGATTGAGCCGAAAGCGACCATCGCAGTGTTGTGCGGCTGTGGCGGGATGACCGTCACAGCCGTTTTTCCATGAAGACCGAGTGCGGCCCGGCGACATAATCGCCGAAGGGGCCGCTCATGGTGAAACCGTGCCGCTGATACAGGCGGTGTGCGGGTGCCAGATCGTCACCGGTTTCCAGCCGCAGCAAGGTCAGACCCTGAGTGCGGGCCTCGTCCTCGATCGTGGCCATGAGGGCCGCCCCGGTGCCGGTGCCACGGGCGTCGGGGTGGACGAACATCGACTTGATCTCTCCATACGACCCTTGATTGGCAAGGGCGGCACAGCCAAGGGCGTCACCGCCGGCTTCGGCGATGAAAAAGCTGACATGGGGTGCCGCCAGTTGCGCGGGGTCAAGGGCAAAGATCGCCTCTGGCGGGTAGAGCGATTGCAGGAAGGCATGGCTTGCCCGCAGCAAGGCCGTGCCACGGGCGCCGCGCGGATCGGCCAGATCAACTGTGAGGGTCATAAGGATAGCGTTACGCGGATAGGGCGGTGCGGATGGCGTCGGCATCCAGCCCCGCCAGCCCAATGACCACCAGCCGTGCGCCGCGCGCGGTCTGGCCCAGCGGCGCATCAAAATAGTGATCGACCCGCGGTCCCACGGCCTGCACGGTCAGGCGCATCGGTTTGCCCGCGACAGAGGTGAACCCCTTGAGCCGCAGGATACCGTGCTTGCGGATCACATCGGACAGCAGGGTGGCAAAGGCCGCAGGATCGTTGATTTCCGGCCGGTCCACGACAAATGATGTAAAGTCATCGTGGCCGTGATCGTGGTGATGATGGTCGTCATGATCCTGATCGTCTTCATCATGGTCGTCGTCGTCGTGATCATCATCATGGTGGTGGTGATGGTGGATTTCGTGACGCGGGGCCAGATCGGCTTCTGCCCCGATCCCCTGACCCAGCAGCACCGCGACGGGCAGCGCACCCATGGCGGCGCGCACGACCTGCACGCCGGGGCGGGCCTCTGACGTCAGGCGGGCGGTCAGGGCGTCGGCTGCCGCGCTGTCCATCAGGTCGATCTTGTTCACGACGATCATGTCGGCGCAGGCAATCTGATCCTCGAACAGATCGGCAAGGGGGGTGTCGTGGTCAAGTCCGTCGTCGGCGGCGCGCTGGGCATCAACGGCGGCGACATCATGGGCAAAGCGCCCATCGGCCACGGCGACCCCGTCCACCACCGTGACAACGCTGTCCACGGTGACGCGGGTCGACAGGCCCGGCCAGTTAAAGGCCCGGACCAGCGGTTGCGGCAAGGCGAGGCCAGAGGTTTCGATCACGATGTGATCGGGCGGCGGCACGCGGGCCAGCAAGGTTTCCATCGTCGGGATGAAATCATCCGCCACGGTGCAGCAGATGCAGCCGTTGGACAATTCGATGATGTCACTGGGCGCGCAGACATCGCTGTCGCAGCCTTTCAGAATGTCGCCGTCAACGCCCAGATCGCCGAATTCATTCACGATCAGCGCGATCCGCCTGCCGTTTGCGTTTTGCAGCAGGTGGCGGATCAGGGTCGTCTTGCCCGCCCCCAGAAATCCGGTGACGATGGTGGCAGGGGTTTTCGCGGCCATGGCGCGTTCGCTTTCATGCAATGGGACAGGCAGGCCGGAACAGGGCTGTTCCGGCCTGAAAGGCGTGAGGGGTGAAGGGTCGCGATCAGGCGGCGTAGACGCGGCGGTCCAGCAGGGGGCTGCCCTTTGCGTTCAGACGCTTTGCCGCTGCCAGCACGGCCAGATCGACCAGCGGTTCCAGCACGATCACGGTCATATAGGCCAGACCAAAGGTGCCCAGCGACGCCAGCGTGGCCATGCTGGTGCCTTCGCCCCACATGACCCAGAATGCGACCCACGCCACGATGCCGGCCTGATAGGTCGTCGACAGTTTCAGCGCCTGTGCATAGGTCAGATCGACATAGGCCGTGCCATGGGCCACCACGCGGCGCGTGATCCAGTGCAGCGCAAGCAGCGGGGCCAGCAAGGTCGTCAGGTTCATGCCGTATTGCGGCAGATCAAAGGGCGACATCAGCAGCCCCTGCAACAAAAGACCCAGCGCCAGACCGACCGCGGCGGGGGCGGTGCCCAGCATCAGCAGCAGCGTGGACCCCAGAATCAGGTGAACCTCTGACGGGCCGACGGCCACATGCGGCAGCAGTTCAAAAAACACCACGGTGGCGGCGGTGGCCATGGCAGAGCGCGCGATCAGTGACGCAGCCCCGCGCTGCACCAGTGTGTCCCACGTCAGCTTTGCGCTGACAACGACGGCCCCTGCGGCGGTCACGCTGCCAAGGGCCAGTTTCGCGCCAGTCACGACGCCCGGTTCGATATGCATATGTCTTCTCCTGTCGCCCGTCACACCCGACGGGTTGGGTTTCATCATGCAGGGCCGGTCTCCTGGCTTGTGGATCTTGCGTGTGGCGTCGCCTTCCCAAGGTGTCCCTCAGTGGCATGATGACGCCGCACTCTCCACTTACAGTCGCGGGGGCGGCTGTGGCACGGGTCCTCCCGAACGGATCGGACCTTTCCACATTCCCAGTTTCATCCCCAACGCTTTGCGTCTGTCTTGGGGAACCTTGCAGGGCTGTTGTGCGCCTGTGTCCGGTGCTGCGTCAAGTCGATTTACCCCATGATGGGGCGCAAGACACAGGTCCGGCGCTGCATCCGGCCTTCGCGGAAATAATCGTTGACCGTGCCACGCTCTGCGGCGGGCAGGGCGTTCCACGGCACCCAGTCGCAGTCATAGCCCAGCACTTCGGCCATGCGGGCCATTGCGCCGATGCTGGGCACACCTTTCAGCGTGACGATCTGGCCAGGCACCTGTGCGATGGCGTTCAGCGGATTGTCGGTGCGTTCGCGCACCATGGCGATCATCGGGTTCTTGTCGATGATGAATTCCGAATCGATGATGACGAGTTTTGGCCGCAGCCGCGTGACGCGGGCCAGCAGGCCGTAATGATCCATCACGTGATAATAGATGCCGAACATCGCGACCACGTCAAAGCTGTCCTGTGCTGCAATCCGGCGGTCCAGATCGGCATAGATATCGTCCTGCACCAGGGTGATGCGGTCGCGGACCGGTCCGGCGGGAAAATCGGCGAACCGCGCGATCAGGTCGCCGCGCGCCTCGACGCCGATGACCTGTGCCGCGTGTTCTGCCAGGGCAAAGCTCCACCTGCCGTCATGCGCCGCCAGATCCAGCACCCGCGCGCCCGCAAGGTCGGCCTGAAACGGCGCCACGATCCGGCCATGCCTGCGGTCCATCCGGGTCACCATGTCGTCGGTGTAAGCCGCCAGTTCCCGCAGAAAATCGAAATAGGCCATGGGGTGTCACCTGTGTTGCGCGGGGTCTGGCCGCGGTCATAGCACGCCCTGCGCCGGCGCCCTAGCTGTCGAAACGTCGAAACGCGACCGGGGCCACTGGCCCCCACATGCGCAACATCTTGGGGATAAGTCGGCTGGGACGCGCAGATGCTGTGCCAATCTGTTGACTTTGCCCCGCCCCTTTTGGCACTGTGCAGACCTGATGACACTGCTGGAGGGCTGCGGCCCGTGCGTTTTACCCGCCTGCGCCTGAACGGCTTCAAAAGCTTTGTCGACCCGACCGATCTGGTGATCGCCGACGGGCTGACCGGCGTTGTCGGCCCGAACGGCTGCGGCAAATCCAACCTGCTGGAGGCCCTGCGCTGGGTCATGGGCGAAAACCGCCCCACGGCGATGCGCGGCGGCGGCATGGAAGACGTGATCTTTGCGGGCACGGCCACCCGCCCCGCCCGCAACTTTGCCGAGGTGGCGCTGATCATCGACAACGGCGAACGGCTGGCGCCCGCGGCCTTCAACGACAGCGACGTTCTGGACATCACCCGCCGGATCACCCGCGACGCGGGGTCCGCCTACAAGGTGGGCACCCGCGATGTGCGCGCCCGCGATGTGCAGATGCTGTTTGCCGATGCCTCGACCGGGGCGCATTCACCCGCGCTGGTCCGCCAAGGCCAGATCAGCGAATTGATCAACGCAAAGCCGGTCAATCGCCGCCGCATATTGGAAGAAGCCGCAGGGATTTCCGGCCTGTATCAGCGCCGCCACGAGGCGGAACTGAAATTGCGCGGGGCAGAGGCCAATCTGGCCCGCGTCGATGACGTGGTCGGTCAGTTGGCGCAGCAACTTGCGACGCTGGCGCGACAGGCGCGGCAGGCGGCCCGTTACCGCGAAATCGGTGCGGCGCTGCGCCAGACCGAAGGCTTGTTGCTGTATCGTCTGTGGCTAGATGCGGACTCCGCCCAGACGCTGGCGCTGGCAGAGGTCCGCAATCACAGCCTGATCGCCGTGCAGGCCGAACAGGCCGCCGCCCTTGCCGCCGCCCGCCGCGCTGCCGCAGAGGATGCCCTGCCGGACCTGCGCGATGAACAGGCCATTGCAAGCGCCATCGTCCAGCGACTGGTCGTGCAGCGCGATCAGCTGGCCGACCAGAAGACTGCGGCGGATGCGGCCATCGCGACCCTGACGCGGCGGATCGACCAGCTGGCGCGCGACATGGCCCGCGAAGACAGCCTGAACGCCGATGCTGCCGACACGCTGGCCAACCTGACCGCAGAAGCGGCAGACATCGCCGCGGCCAGCGCCGATGCGCCCGCCGCACTGGAGGCAGCCATCGCCGCGGCCACCACCGCGGCAGAGGTGCTGGGTCATCAGGAACAGGCATTGGGCGATCTGACAGAAGACACCGCCCGCCTTGCGGCGCGCCATCAGTCCGCGCAGCGGCTGGCCGATGACAGTGCCCGCGCTGTGGCCCGCGCCGATGCGGATGCGGACCGCGCCCGCACTGCCGCGGCCACCGCCCACGCCGCCCGCGATGCGGCTACGGTCGCCTTTGACGCGGCCACGCAGGCAGAGGCGGTGGCACAGGCGACCGCCCGCAACGCCGAAGACACCCTGCTTGCAGCAGAAGCAGCCCGTGCCGCGACCCAGACCCGCGAAAATGAAAGCCGCGCCCTGCGATCCGCTGCCGAAGGTGAAGCGAACGCCCTGCGCGCCGAAGTGGCCGCGCTCGCCCGCATGGTGGACCGCGACGCGGGGCAGGGCGATCAGATGCTGGATCAGGTGCAGGTCGCGCCCGGGTGGGAAGCAGCCTTGGGCGCAGCCCTTGGCGATGACCTGACATTTCCGGCCAACCCGCAGGCCGATCAGACGGGCTGGATCGACTTGCCGGATTACGACGCGGATCAACCTTTGCCCGCCGGGGCGCGGCCTTTGGCCGCTTTGGTGCAGGCCCCGGCCGCACTGGCCCGGCGTCTGGCACAGGTGGGGTGCGTCGTGGCGGGTGGGGGCGATGCGCTGCAGGGTAGTCTGCGCCCCGGTCAGCGGCTGGTATCGGCGGCGGGCGATCTGTGGCGCTGGGACGGCTTTCGCGCCGCCGCCGCCGATACGCCCTCTGCCGCGGCCCTGCGCCTGCAACAGCGCAACCGGCTGGTGAGCTTGCGGGACGATCTGACCCGCGCCGATGCCCGTGCCGCCGATGCCATCGTGTCCCATACGGCCCTGACCGACCGGCTGGCCGCGCTGACAGGTGCGGACGAGACGGCCCGCATGGCCCGCCGCGCCGCCGACGCCCGCGTGGCAGAGGCAAACCGCGCCGCAGCCCGCGCCGAGGCCGACCGCACCTTGGCCGAAGGGCGGCTTGAAACCCTTGCCGACGCCGTCGCCCGACACGCCGAAGAGGCAGAGACCGCCCGGCAGGACGCGCGTGCAGCGGCAGCAGCACTGGCGGCACTGGACGATCTGGACAGGGCCCGCGCCGCCGTCGACGACATCCGCATCACGGTCGAGGCGGCGCGTCTGACGATGATCGCCCGCCGCGCCGCCGCCGACGATCTGCGCCGCACCCATGACGCCCGCCACCGGCGCGCCAACGAAATCGCCCGCGATCTGGCAGGCTGGCGCAGCAGGCTGGAGACCGCGACACAGCGCAGCGCCGAACTGGCCGCGCGCAGGCAGGCCGCCGCCGCGGAACTGGCCGATGCCGCAGCGGTCCCGGACCGGCTTTTGCAGCAAGCCGACACGCTCGCGGACCAGATCGCCACCGCCACCGACCGCGCCACGCAGGCGACCGATGCGCTGGCGCTGGGTGATGGCATGCTGCGCGACGCGCTTGCTGCCGAACGCGCAGCAGAACGCGCGGCGTCCGACGCCAGAGAATCCCGCGCCCGCGCCGATGCCCGCGGCGACGCCGCCCGCACCGCCGTCACCGCAGCGGTGACCCGGATCACGGAATCCCGCGATCAGACGCCCGACGCCCTCTGGGCCGATCTGGGGATCGGTCTGGCCGCACTGGGCGACGCGGCCACCCTTGATCTGGCCTTGGCTGCCCACCGTCGCCAGCGCGATGCCCTGGGCGCCGTCAATCTGCGGGCCGAAGAAGACGCAGCCGCGGTGCAGTCCGACCATGACACGCTGGTCGCGGAAAAGGCCGATCTGGAAGCCGCCATTGCCGCCTTGCGGTCCGGCATCAGCGGGTTGAACAAGGAAGGCCGCGAACGCCTTCTCACCGCCTTCGAGCAGGTCAACGCCAACTTCGGCACCCTGTTTCGCAGCCTCTTCGGCGGGGGCGAAGCACGCCTTGCGCTGGTGGAAAGCGATGATCCCCTGGAGGCGGGCCTTGAAATCATGTGCCAGCCCCCGGGCAAGAAACTCAGCACCATGTCCTTGCTGTCGGGGGGTGAACAGACCCTGACGGCGATGGCATTGATCTTTGCGGTGTTTCTGGCCAATCCCGCGCCGATCTGTGTGCTGGACGAAGTCGACGCGCCCTTGGACGATGCCAATGTGACGCGCTTCTGCGACCTGCTGGACGCCATGACCCGCCGCACGGATACCCGCTTTCTGATCATCACCCACCATGCGGTCACCATGAGCAGGATGGACCGCCTGTT
>JBBREW010000043.1:0-11785 GCA_038225335.1 Rhodobacterales bacterium | reverse complement strand
CGCCACCCGTCGCATCCAAAGGGCATAAAAAAGGGCTACCCCGGCGACGGGATAGCCCTTTCCTGAATATCGGAGGTGGGTCGGTTAGGGACCTGAAAAGGCCACCCACCTGAAAGGTCCATGACCCAAGGGCTGCCCTAGATCAGAACCCCCCAAGCTGTCCCGACACACGTCTCCAGAACTTCATGATGCACTGGATCACCTCCTTTCAAATGTTTCGCCTACCCCGAAGTTGGCACACATATGGTTTAAGTCAAATTAAAATATACCACCCATCGCGATTAAACACGCGGCTGTGTGGCGCGCCCAACAATCAGGCGAAACGGCACCAATGCCAGCAGGGCGATGGCAATCTTGACGCCCCAATCGGCCACCGCCAGCGACACCCACAGGGGGGCCATCGGTCCCGCGGTCATGAAGGGCACCGCCTCTTGCGCCCAGATCACCTGGTCTGCCGCAACCGCGCCAAGGCTGTTGAAGGCCGCTGAAAACGCGATACTGAAAAAGATCACGGTGTCGACGACCGACGACACAAGGGTCGATCCCAGCGGCGCGATCCACCACAAACCCAGCCGCAACCGGTTGAACACGGCAATGTCCAGCAATTGGGCTACACCGAATGCAGTGGCCGATGCGATGGCCACCCGGATCGGCACAGCGGGGCCGAATTCCAGCTGGATCTGCGTGCCGATCAGCGAACAGATGATGCCGACGACCAGACCCACGCCCACCACGCGGCGGGCCGCAGGCGCACCATAGATGCGGTTCATCAGGTCAGTGACCAGAAAGGCCAGCGGATAGGTAAAGGCACCCCATGTCAGCAGACCATCAAGGATCAGGAACTGCACAAGGATGTTGGAGGCCACGACGATGGCGGCCATGGCGATCACGCCAGGAAGGATACGGGTCATGCGATGTATTTCCGTTTTGACAAGGGTGCGGCACTTGGCCCCCGAACCATCCGGGGACGGCGCGGCTTAGACGCGGGCGGCGCGGGCGTCAATCGGTGACGGTGTATTCCACGATCTCTGTCGTCTGAAAGAACCGGAAATTGTCGTCCGCGATCAGTGTCAGACGGATCGCCCCGGCGGCGTCGCGCCAGACGCTGATCCCTTCCAGATTGTCATGCACCCCTGTGCGGGTCTGCAACAATGTCTCTTCGTCCCCGCCGGTCATGTCGAACCGCCGCACCCGGCTGCGAAAACCCAGCCCGGTGAAATCCCGTTCCAGCAGATAGAACAGACCGTCCGGCCCGATGTCGGCCCCCACCGGCAAAAAGGCGTCCCTGCGCGGCACGGCAAAGGCCACATCCCACACGCCACCGGCATAACGATAAACCGGAAACGGCAGCGTGGTCCGGCCCGACCGTTCCGGCAGGGTATAAAGGACGCCCGCCGCGTCGATCGCGAGGGCCTCCAGCGCGCCGTTGTTTTGCATGACCTCGAAATCCGGGTGGCGCGGCAGGCGGGTCGCGGGCCCGGTGATATCGGGATAGGACGCCACGCGCGCCAGCCCTTCGAACGACACGTGGATGGTGCCGTCTTCCCCGATGGCCAGCCCTTCGGAATCGCTGGTGCGGCCTTCGACGAAGGTCCCGTCGGAAATCCGCAGCCGCGCGGTCAGATCATTGCGCAGCCCGGTGATGTTGCCACCCGCGCCCCGGTCCACGGTGCCGCGCCAGATCGTGCCGCGATCGCTCAACGCGACATAGCGGGCACCACCGTCCAGCATTTCAATCGCAGACATGCCGCCGAATGTGGGATCAGGCAGGGTCCAGACATACCGCCCGACCAGATCGACACCGGGCGCTGTGGCCTGACCAAAGGCAGCGGTGCAGCCGGCCAGCAGGGCCGCGACAAGAACAAGGCGACGCACGATCAGTTGGCAGCGACAGCAGCACACTGGCCGGGCAGGCTGGACATCCGCAACTCTCCGCGCGGGGCGGCGGGGGTCGGGACTGCATCAGGATCTGGCCGTGGGGCGGGTTGTGGGTTGATCAGGTTGTTCACCCAAGACACCGCTTCTGCACACCCATCGCCGGGGGGCGGCGGGTCTTGCGGCGCGCAGACCGTCGATCCGGCAGGGCAGTTCAGACGCACGTGGAAATGATAGTTGTGGCCATACCACGGCCGCACCTTTTGCAACCAGCTGCGGTCGCCGGTGGCATTGCGGCACATTTCGACCTTTGCGCCTGCAAAGATGAATATCCGCGCCACCCGCGGATCAGAGGCAGCCGCCTTGACCAATGCTTCGTGCTGCGGTGTCCATGCGGCGTTGACATAGGCCCCGTCGCGCCTGTCCATCCGGTCGGATGAGATATCCTCGCGCTGCTGGCGGGTCAGGCGCAGGGATGTCACGGGTTTCAGCCAGATATCCGCATCCAGACCGACCTGATGGCTGGCATGGCCCGATAGCATCGGCCCGCCGCGCGGCTGGCTCATATCGCCGACATAGATACCGGACCAACCCGGCAGCCGGGCGGCGGCGCGGGACAGGTCCTGCACATAATCGACCAGTTCCGGCTGACCCCAGTTGCGGTTGCGCGACAGGCGCATCGCCTGCCACGTCGGCCCGGTTTCTGCCAGTTCAGCCGCCCCGGCCTGACAGCCGTTGGAATAGAACCCGATGGGCGCCGATGGCTGCCGCGACGGTTGTGGAATGGTGCCGAACACCTGCTTTGCGATCCGGGTATCGTTGACGTTCTGGCTGGACATCACCGACAAGGCTGATCCCGACTGGCCCGTCGGCGTGACGCGCGCCTCTTGCTGGCAGGCGGCAAGGCTTGCGATCAGGGCTGCGATTGCGGCATAGCGGACCATTCTGCACGATCTCCGTTCTTGTTGACCCACCTTAGCAGGAACAATCCAAGGAGGAACAGAAAGATCACCGGCAGAAATCCCAATTGGACATTTCCTGTCAGAAACGTGAACAGCGAGATCCCCGCCGGCGCCAGAAAGGCGGTGGCCTTGCCGGTCAGGGCGAACAGGCCGAACGCCTCTGCCGGGCGGTCAGGGTGCGTATGCCGCACCATCATCGACCGGCTTGCGGCATAGACGGCACCGCCCGCCCCTCCGATGATCAGCCCGCACACATAGAAAATCGTGTCGGGCAGCGTGGATGTGGCAGCCACGGGGACACCGAACACCTGTGTCCGTGACATGCCGACGATGAAACAGCCTACGATGATCAACAGCCAGACACAGACCCGGATAACGGGTTTGGGGCCATAGCGTTGGTCAGCCAGCCCGCCCAGCCAGGTAAAGATCGCCGCAGCAATCGCCGCGACAATGCCAAAAACGCCGATCTGGATCGTGGTCCAGCCCAGCACCAGCACCGCATAGATGCCGCCAAAGGCATAAAGCGCGTTCAGCCCGTCGCGATAGAACATCGACGACAACAGAAAATTGCGCAGGCTTGGCCGCTTGATCACGCCGCGCAGGGTGTGTTTCAGGTCAGACCAGACCGCGCTGATGCGGGTGGACCCCGCCGCCTGATCCGGCGCGTCGCGGACATAGACAAAGAACGGGATCATGAACACAACATACCAGATCGCGATGAACGGGCCCACGCTGCGCGTGCCTTCCATCTGTGCGGGGTCCAGCCCAAAGGGCGGCGCAAGCCCGATCAGCGTGACACCCGTGTCCGGGCTTTCGACAAAGAACAGCAACAGGATGAACAGCGACACCACGCCGCCCCAGTATCCAAAGGCCGCCCCCGACCCGGAAATCCGGCCGATCTGCTGCGCGGTGCCAAGGCTGGGCAGGATCGCATTGACAAAGTTCAGCGCCGATTCAGCGGCAAAGAACGCGGCATAGAACAGGATCAGAATGACGATCAGCCCCGCCCCGTCCGGGGCAAGCCCCCACAGCGCCCATGTGGTCACCACATAAACAACGGAAAACCCTGCGATCCACGGTATCTTGCGCCCCGAATTATCGGCAAAGGCCCCCAGAAACGGCGCGGTGATGGCAATCAGCAACCCGGCGACCGTCTGGCCTGCGGACCACAGCGACTGCGCCCGCGCATCGGCGGCCAGCGGGACCATGCCTTCGGCGACAAAGGCGTTGGTGGCGACCAGCGCGAAATACGGCCCGAACACAAAGGTCAGGCCCAGCGTGAACAGCGGTTGCGACGCCCAGTCAAAGGACATCCAGCCCCAGATGCGTGCCTTGGAAACCGTCATGCTGCTGCCCTCTCTCGCGCGCCTTGGCCCGCACCCTTGCGCTTTGGCGCGACCAGACACCGGGGCGGCGTATCTGGCAAGTCCCCGCACAGCCATGGGGTCCATGCGGCGTTTCAGGCAACACCCCGTCAAAAGCCTTGTCTGACACGGCACAAACGCTTACCTGCCTGTCGCAACACAGGAGAATTGCCCGATGATGTCCCTCTTTCAGATCTTGATGCTGTTGCTGGACATCGCCCGCTTCTTCATCTTTGCGCATTTCATCATGAGCTGGCTGATCAATTTCGATGTGCTGAACGTGCGGCAACCGCTGGTCGGTCAGGTCTGGTATACCCTGCAACGCATCCTTGAACCGATCTATCGCCCGATCCGCAACGTCCTGCCCAGCATGGGCGGAATCGACCTGTCGCCGATTGTGGCGCTTGTGCTGATCGAAATCCTGCGCATCCTGCTGCGCAACAACGTCGGTCTTTTCATCTGATCCGGTGCGGGGCGGCCCTTGCGGCCACCCCCCCACAATCACATCGCGTCAGGTCAGGCGTTCGATCGCCAGCGCGATGCCCTGCCCGCCACCGATGCACATGGTGATCAACGCGCGCCTGCCCGCGATGCGGTCCAGTTCATACATCGCCTTCACCGTGATGATGGCCCCGGTGGCCCCCACCGGATGCCCCAGTGCAATCGCACCCCCGTTGGGGTTCACCCGCGCCGGATCGAACCGCAAGGCGCGGTTCACTGCCAGCGCCTGTGCGGCAAAGGCCTCGTTGCTTTCGATCACGTCGAAATCATCGCCTGTCAGCCCGGTGCGCGCCAACAGTGCCTCGACCGCGGGGACGGGACCGATCCCCATCACCTCTGGCCGCACACCGGCGTGGGCATAACCCAGCACCCGGAACCGTGGCGTCAGACCCGCCTTTTCCGCCGCATCCATCCGCGCAAGCGTCACCGCCGCCGCACCGTCGTTCAGCCCCGAGGCATTGCCGGCGGTCACGCTGCCGTCCTTGCGGAACGCAGGCCGAAGACCGGCCAGCGCCGCTGCCGTGGTGGCCTTTGGGTGTTCGTCGGTGGCAAAGGCAAGGGTGTCGCGCCGCACGGTCACATCCACCGGCACGATCTGACCCTCGAAACGCCCCTCTGCGATGGCATGGGCGGCGCGGGTCTGGCTTTGCAGGGCAAAGGCGTCCTGATCGGCGCGGCTGATGTCGTGTTCCGCACTGACATTTTCAGCCGTGATTCCCATATGCCCGGTGCCAAAGGGGCAGTTCAGCGCCCCCAGCATCATGTCGCGCGTCCGGACCTCGCCCATCTTGGCCCCCCAGCGCTGGTCGCTGACGATATAGGGGGACCGCGACATGGATTCCGCCCCGCCCGCCAGACCGAATTCCGCATCGCCCAACTGCAGGGCCTGCACGATGGACACGATGGCCTGCACGCCCGACCCACACAGACGGTTCACGTTCATCGCGGGCGTCGTGTCCGGCACCCCCGCATCCATTGCCGCCACCCGCGACAGATACATGTCGCGCGGTTCGGTGTTGATCACATGCCCAAAGGCCACATGGCCGATCTGCGCGGGGTCCACCCCGGCGCGCGCCATGGCCGCCCGCGCCACCGTGGTTGCCAGCGTGATCGGCGCGGTCCCGGCCAGCGTGCCACCGAATGCCCCGATGGCGGTGCGCGCACCCCCCAGAATGACGATGTCTGTCATGATGTCTTCCTCCTGCTTTTGCGTCAGGATGCCGGGCCAGCCTGCGGGTTGCCAGCAAAACGTAAGGTGACATGCGGCAAAGCGTGGCGGATGCTGTCCACGGCGGACCGCCGCATTATGTAGCATCCAAAGACCAAAGGCGCGCCCATGCTTCTGACCGTGACTGACCTGCACAAGACCTATGCCACGGCAGATGGTCCCTTTGACGTCCTGCGCGGCGTCGATCTTGCCCTTGATGCGGGCGAAACGCTGGCCCTGACAGGTGAGAGCGGGTCAGGCAAAAGCACCCTGCTGCACCTGATCGGCGGGCTGGATACCTCGGACGCCGGGCGCATCATGCTGAACGGCACCGACATTGTGGCACTGGACGATGCGGGCCGGGCCGCCGTCCGGCGCAACACGGTCGGCGTCGTGTTCCAGCAGTTCAACCTGATCCCCAGCCTGACCGTCACCGACAATATCGCATTTCAGGCGCGTCTGGCCGGGCGTCACGATCCGGCATGGTGTGCTGCACTGGCCGACCGCATGGGCCTTGGTCCGCAGTTGCGCAAATACCCCGAACAGCTGTCCGGCGGTCAGCAACAGCGCGTGGCGATCGCGCGCACCCTGGCCCCCCGGCCCCGTCTGGTGCTGGCGGACGAACCGACCGGCAATCTGGACGAGGCGACGGCCGCACAGGTGCTGGCCCTGATGCTGGAACTGGTGGCGGATACCGGGGCGGGCCTGCTGTTGGTCACCCATTCCGAAAGGCTGGCGGGCCAGATGCAACGCCGCCTGCATCTGGCGCAGGGACGTGTGGCGTGAACCGCACCGTTCTGCTGGCCCTGCTGTCGCACTGGCGGCGCAGTCCGCTGCAATTGTTCACCCTGCTGGCGGGTCTGGCGCTGGCCACGGCGCTGTGGTCCGGCGTGCAGGCCATCAATGCAGAGGCAAAGGCCAGCTACGACGCCGCCGCCGCGACACTGGGCGAAGGCACCTTTGACCAGATCGTCCGCCGCGACGGCCAACCCATGACCGACGCCGCCTATGTGGCGCTGCGCCGGGCGGGCTGGCTGGTGTCCCCCGTGATCGAAGGGCGGCTGGGCGGCGTGCGGATCGTCGGCCTTGACCCGCTGACCGCGCCCGGCGGGCTGGGTCCGGTCGCCGTCGATGACGGGGCCGACATCGGTGCATTCCTGTCCGGCGCGGGGCAGGTCTTTGGTCAGGCGGATGCGCTGGCGCGGCTGCCCGCCGGACCGGACCGGATCACCGCGCCGGATGTGGCCCCCGGCACCGTCATCACCGATATCGGCACCGCCCAGCGCCTGCTGGACAGGGTGGGACAGGTCGACCGCCTGATCGTGGCCACCGTGCAACCCTTGGGACAGCCGCCCTTGGCGGACGTAGCCCCGGACCTGTCACGCCGGGTGGCGCAGGACGGGTCCGATCTGGGGCAGTTGACCGACAGCTTTCATCTGAACCTGACCGCTTTTGGTCTGCTGTCCTTTGCGGTCGGCATTTTCATCGTGAACGGGGCCATCGGTCTTGCGTTCGAACAGCGCCGCCCGGTCATCCGCACCCTGCGCGCGCTGGGGGTGCCGTTGCGGCGGCTGATGCTGCTGCTGGCTGCCGAACTGGCGGTCATGGCGCTGATCGCCGGGGCCATCGGTGTGCTGCTTGGCTATATCGTGGCATCCTTGCTGCTGCCTGATGTCGCGGCAACGCTGCAAGGGCTTTACGGCGCGACAGTCGCGGGGACCCTGCAATTGCGGCCCGTCTGGTGGCTGTCGGGCCTTGGCGTTGCACTGGGCGGCACGGCGATGGCGGCGGCCGCCGCGTTCTGGCGGCTGGCGCATCTGCCCTTGCTGTCAGGCGGTGCGCCGCGCGCCATGACCATGGCCGCCGGGCGCACCGCGCGGATCAAGGGCGTGGTGGCCGCTGTGCTGCTGGCAGCCGCCGTTGTCCTTGGGCTGACGGCACAGGGTCTGATTGCGGGCTTTGCCTTGCTTGGGGCCATGCTGATCGGTGCCGCACTGGCCCTGCCCCTGATCCTTGACCGGGTGCTCGCGGTCGCGGCGCGGCTGTCGTCGGGCGTGCGGGCGCAATGGTTCTGGGCCGACACCCGCCAGCAGTTGCCCGGCCTGTCGCTGGCCCTTGCGGCGCTGCTTCTGGCGATGGCGGCGAATGTTGGCGTGTCCACCATGGTCAGCAGTTTCCGTCTGACCTTTACCGGGTTTCTGGATCAGCGGTTGGCGGCAGAGCTTTACGTCACCGCCGACGATCCCGCACAGGCCGACCGCCTGATCGCCTATGTCACGCCGCGCGTGGACTCTGTCCTGCCGATCCTGTCCGCACCATCGCAGGTCGCAGGTCTGCCGGCAGAGGTGTTCGGCACCCGCAACGATGCCACCTACCGCGACAACTGGGCCTTGCTGGACGGGGGACCGGACGCATGGGGTCAGGTGGCGCAGGGTGATGCGGTGCTTGTGAATGAACAACTGGCCCGGCGCGCGGATTTGGCCGTGGGCGACACGATCCCGCTGGGGGCGCGCGATGTCAGCATTTCGGGCATCTATGGCGATTACGGCAATCCCATCGGGCAGGTGATCGTGACAGAATCCGTCTTTGCCAGCCTTTATCCCGACATCACGGCCACCCGGTTCGGGCTGCGGCTGCCGACACAGGACGTGGCGGCACTGGTGCAGGACATGGCCCGCGACATCGGCCTGCCGGTGGCCAATACGGTCAATCAGGCGGCGATCAAGCGCCTGTCGCTGGACATCTTTGACCGCACCTTTACCGTCACGACCGCCCTGAACATCCTGACGCTGGCCGTGGCGGGCTTTGCCATGCTCATGAGCTTGCTGACCCTTGCCGCCCTGCGCGTGCCGCAACTGGCACCCGCATGGGCGATGGGGCTGACACGGGCGGAACTGGGCCGGCTGGAATTGCTGCGCGCGGTCATGCTGGCCGTCCTGACCGCCCTTGTGGCCTTGCCGCTGGGGCTGGCGCTGGCATGGGCTTTGCTGGCCATCGTGAATGTGGCGGCCTTTGGCTGGCGGTTGCCGATGTTCCTGTTTCCGCTCGATTATCTGCGGCTGGGCGGGTTTGCCTTGCTGGCGGCAGGTCTGGCCGCCCTGTGGCCCGCGTGGCGGCTGGCCCGCACCCCGCCCGCCGATCTGCTGAAGGTGTTTTCCAATGAACGTTAAAACCCTTGTTCTGGCCTTGTGTCTGTCGCCCGCGCTCGCGCTTGCGCAGGGGTTCGCGGGGCTGGGGTCCGGGGCGGACGGGTTCAGCGTGCCCCAACCGGACAGGCCGTTCAGCTTTCCCGCCGATCACGGGGCGCATCCCGATTACCGCATCGAATGGTGGTATGTGACCGCAAGCCTGCGCGGGGCAGACGGCACGCCTTATGGCCTGCAATGGACCCTGTTCCGGTCCGCCTTTGCGCCTGAAACCCGCGAGGGCTGGGACGATCCGCAACTTTGGATGGGTCATGCGGCGGTCACCACACCGACCACGCATCATGTGGCCGAACGGCTGGCGCGGGGTGGCATCGGACAGGCCGGCGTGGACGCCGACCCGTTTCGCGCCTGGATCGACGACTGGCTATTCGACGGCATCGACACGGGCCGCCTGACCGCCACGGGCCCTGATTTCGCCTATGACATGGCGCTGACGGCGCGCGGTCCCCTCGTGCCGCAGGGGCAGGACGGCTATTCGGTGAAATCCGCCAGTGGTCAGGCTTCCTATTATTACTCGCAGCCGTTTTATGACATTGCAGGCACGCTGCGTCTGCCGGATGGCGATGTGGCCGTGACAGGCACCGCATGGCTGGACCGGGAATGGTCAAGCCAGCCTCTGGCCGACAACCAGACCGGCTGGGACTGGTTTTCGCTGGTTTTTGACGACGGCGCACGGATGATGGGGTTCCGGCTGAACCAGACGGACGGCACCGCCTATACCTCTGCCACGTGGATCACGGCGGACGGCACGCCCACCCCCTTTGACGATGGGGCGTTGCAGGCCGAACCTTTGGTCGTATCCGATGTGGACGGGCGGTCCGTGCCGACGACATGGCGCGTCACCCTGCCCGCAAAGGGTGTTGACGTGACCGTGGCGGCGGTCAACACACAGGCGTGGATGGACACCTCTGTCCCCTATTGGGAAGGACCGGTGACCGTGACAGGCAGCCACAGCGGCACCGGCTATCTGGAGATGACAGGTTATGATGACTGACAGGTGCGACACCCTGCCCGGACTGCACGACATGGTCTGGCAGACCCTGTCGCGCGGCGTGGCCGATCACCGGTCGCCCGCCCGCCAGCCGACCTTTGCCACCATCAGCCCCACCGGCTGGCCAGAGGCGCGGACCGTGGTGCTGCGCCGCGCGTCCCCGTCGGATGCCGTGCTGGAGGTTTATACCGACAGCCAGTCCGACAAGATCGCCAGCCTGCGCCAGACCCCCCGCGCCGCCCTGCACGTCTGGCACGCAAAACAGCGGTTGCAGATCCGGGTGCAGGCCGATGTGACCCTGTTGTCGGGCACGGCCGTCACCGACCGCTGGACGCCGCTGGGACCCGAAGGGCGGTTGTCCTACGGTGTGGCACCCCCACCCGGTCAGGCCATCGCCACATCGCTGGCCTATGAAAAACAGGCTGACCCGGACCGGTTCTGCGTGTTGTCGCTGGCGGTCACCACCATCGACGCGGTGCATCTGGGCGACGTCCATCGCCGCGCGTCCTTTGCGGCCAGCGATGGCTGGGTGGGTTGTTGGCTGTCCCCATGACGCCGGAACTGCCCTTGGTAGCCGACCTTGTGCTGGTTGGTGGCGGTCATACCCATGCGCTGATCCTGCGCAAATGGGGGATGATGCCCTTGGCCGGGGTGCGTGTCACCGTCATCAACCCCGGACCCACCGCGCCTTATTCGGGCATGTTGCCGGGGTTTGTCGCGGGCCATTACGGGCGGGACGATCTGGATATCGACCTTGGGCGGCTGGCACGCTTTGCCAATGCCCGGCTGATCGACGGTGCGGTCACCGCGATCGACCTTGCCGCCCGCACCGTGACCGTGCCCGGCCGTCCGCCGATCGCCTATGACGCGCTGTCGGTGGATGTGGGGATCACCTCTGCCATGCCGGACCTGCCGGGGTTCACCGATCACGCGGTCCCGGCCAAACCGCTTGGCCGCTTTGCCAATCGCTGGGACAGCTTTCGCGCAACGGCTCAGACCCCGCGCATTGCCGTGATCGGCGGCGGGGTCGCGGGCGCGGAACTGGCGATGGCGATGACCCACAGCCTGACGCAGCGCGGGTTGACCCCCGTGGCGCATCTGATCGACCGGGGCACCATCTGCGCGGCCCTTGGGCCAAAGGCGCAACAGCGGATGCGCGCGGCCCTTGCGGCAAACGGTGTGACCTGCATCGAACACGCGACGGTCGCTGCCGTCACCGCCGATGGGGTGACGCTGGCGGATGGCCGGATCATCGCATCGGATTTCACGACCGGCGCTGCCGGGGCCAAACCGCACGACTGGCTGTCCCACACCGGGCTTGCGGTGCAGGACGGTTTCATCCGTGTGGACCGCCACTTGCAAACGTCGGATGCCGCGGTCTTTGCGGTCGGCGATTGCGCCCTGATGACCCACAGCCCCCGGCCAAAGGCAGGCGTTTTTGCCGTCCGGCAGGCGCCGGTCCTGTTCGACAATCTGCGCGCCGTGCTGTCGGGGGGGGCATTGCGCCCCTATGCGCCGCAGAAGGATTATCTGAAACTGATCTCTCTGGGACGGCAGGCGGCGCTGGCGGAACGGTTCGGGGTCGTGGTGTCCGGCGCACTGATCTGGCGGTGGAAAGACCGGATCGACCGCACCTTCATGCGACAGTTCGACGATCTGCCCGTCATGCCCGCCCCCGC
>JBBREW010000042.1:0-11938 GCA_038225335.1 Rhodobacterales bacterium | reverse complement strand
CCGCGTCACCATCGGCACCTATCAGGCCGATCTTGTCACCCTGCCAGAAGATGCGGCGGCGATGGCAGATCAGATCAGGCCGGTTGACGGGATCGAAGCGGTCGACAGCGTCGATATCTGGGTGAACCCCGCGTTCTTCCGCTACATGTCCGGCGATTTCAAATAGTTTGCGCCGCCCCTTGCCGACCGGCAGGGGGCCGGATCCGCCGTTACTGAAAACGCCGCGATCAGGTGCCGGAAAGGTCAGTCTTGCGGATCCGGACAAGACAGGTGTGCGCAGTTGGGCCCTGCGCCAGCCGCGACGTGCCGCGATCTGCCGTCAGCACGTTGGGATTGCCGTTCAGACACAACCCGGCCACCTGTCGCGACGGATTGAACCAGGCCCCGGTCGCCATCTGCACGACGCCGGGCCGCAGGGCATCATCCAGCACCGCGCGCCCCAGACACCCGCCCCGGTGGTTATACACCTCTACCGCGTCACCCTGCACGATCTGGCGGGCTGCTGCATCGGTCGGGTTCAGCCGCACCCGTTCCAGCCCACCCGATTTCGCGCCCTGACTGACCGGCCCCTGATCGAGCTGCGAATGCAGCTTGGTTTTCGGCTGGTTGGAGATGAGATGAAGCTGGTCCGGCCCGGCATGACCCAGCCATTCGAACGGTTCCATCCACGTCACATGGCCCAGACAATCGTCGTAACCGAAGCTGTCGATGTCGGCCGACCACAGCGTGATGCGCCCCGATGTCGTCGGGATTGGGTTGGCGTCGGGGTTGGTGCGGAAGTTGTCGAACATCACGTTGGGCTTTTCAGGTGTTTCGACCCTGTGCCAGCGTCTGTCGCGCAATTCATCAAAGTCGGGCAGGGCAACGCCCGACCGCGCGGCGTTGCTGCGGCTTTGCGCGTATAGATGCCGCTGCCAGTCCTCTGCGCTGCGGGTTTCGGCAAAGGCATCCTCTTGCCCCATGCGATGGGCGAGGCCGCGAAAGATCTCGAAATCGTCTTTTGCAAGCGGCGGCGGTGCCGACACCGCTTCCATGAAGATCACATACGGATCGCGACCGCCCATGGCGATGTCGGTCCTCTCGAGCGGGGTGGTGCAGGGCAGCACAATATCGGCATGTTGCGCGGTCGCGGTCCAACACCAGTCGTTGACGATCACCGTGTCGGGGGCCTTCCACGCTTGCCGCAGACGGTTCAGGTCCTGATGGTGATGAAACGGATTGCCACCGGCCCACCAGATCATCTTTGTGTCGGGGTAGCGCAGCGTCTGACCGTTGTAGTCGAACGACCCGCCCGGATTTTCAAGCATGTCGGTAATCCGCGCCACGGGGATAAATGACCGCACCGGGTTCTGCCCCTGCGGCATTGCAGCATAAGCCAGACTTTGGTTTTCCAGCCCCATCGAATTGACCGCCGAATAGCCCAATCCGAAACCACCGCCTGGCAGGCCGATCTGCCCCAGCATCGCGGCCAGCGTGATCGCGGCCCAGAACGGCTGTTCACCGTGATCCTGCCGGGTCAGCGACCAGCTTGCCGAGATCATCGTGCGGTGCCGCGCCATTCGCCGCGCAAGATCGGTGATCGTGGCTGCGTCGATATCGCAGATCGCTGCGGCCCAGCTTGCGGTTTTCGCGACCCCGTCGGTGCGCCCCAGCAGATAGTCAGCGAACCGTTCGAAACCCACGGTATGGCTGTTCAGGAAAGCGACGTCGTGCAGCCCTTCGGACAGCAGGCAGTGGCAAAGTGCCAGCATCATCGCCACGTCGGTCGAAGGGCGTGGCGCGATCCATTGCGCCTCAAGATCAGCGATGGAATCGTCGCGTAGGGGCGAAACGTTGACGAATGTCACACCGTTGCGGCGTGCATCCAGCATTGCTTCACGCTGCCGGTGGCGCCCGACGCCGCCCTGCGAGATCTGGCCGTTGCGCAGGGGCAGTCCACCGAAACTCACGAAAAGTTCGGTGTTGTCGACGATGCTTTGCCAGTCGGTCGTATCCGCCGCGGCGACCCAAAACCCGCCGATCACATGTTCGCAAATCACCTCGCCCGCAGCCAGGCTGTATGTATTGGCAGAGGTCGTGTATCCGCCGCCCAAGTTCAGGAACCGCCGGAGATGGCCCTGCGCGTGATGGAACCGCCCGGCGCTTGCCCAGCCGTAAGACCCGGCATAGATCGACTCGCTCCCGTAATCGCGGCGCACGCGGGTCAGTTCATCCGCGATCAGCCTCTCGACCCTGTCGCAACCGACGGCCACGAAGTCGTCCGATCCCCGCCGGTCACGTCCCCGTTCTTCGGCATCGCAAAGCCAGCCACGGCGCACCATCGGCGAGGTGATCCGGGTCGGACCGTCCAGTGCGCCGAAATAACCCTGCGCGATGTCGGAAGGGTCGATATCCTCTTCGAAGGGATGCAGCGCGCGCAGCGTCGTGCCGTCAGTATCTGCGCGGTAAGTCCCCCAGTGCATCGCCGTCAGTGGCCAATGGGACCTGTTGGCGTCGTCGCTACCCGGCATAGCGCGCAGTCCTTTTGCGAAACACCAGCATCAGCACCACGATCGCCAGGACATAGGGCAGGCTTTCGGTCAGCTGTTGCGGCAGGCCAAGCCCCTGCATCCGGAACCCCAATGCATCGACCAGCCCGAACAACAGCACAGTGGGCAGGATCCACAACAGCCGCGCACTGCACATCATGACGATTACCAGCGCGATCCAGCCGCGCCCGGCGCTCATTCCTTCGGTGTAAAGGGTCACGTTGGAAATCGACAGCTGCGCACCACCCATCGCGCACAGGGTTCCGCAGGCCACGAGGGCCGCCATCTTGATCCGGTCAGGCGACACACCGACAGTGCGCATGGCGGTGTCGTTCTGTCCGGCGGCCCGCAACCGTAGCCCGTATTTGTGGTTCTTCAGAAACCAGTGCACGGCAAAGACCATTATGACCGCGAACCAGGCAAGGATCGACTGGCCTGAAAGGAAGTCCCCGATTACCGGGATGCGGTCCACAGGGCCAAGATCGATGCGCGGCAATTGCACGATTTTCGGGTCGTCGAACTGGCCTCTTACACCAAAGATCTGGCCGAGCAGGAACGCCGTCAAGCCAATCGCCAGCACGTTGAACCCGATGCTGACAATGATGTGGTCACCACCGCGCGTCACGCCGAAATAGGAAAACACCAGCCCTGACGCCGCCCCCGCCACCATGGCCAGCGCCAGCCCGGCAAGCGCGCTTCCGGTAAGAAACGTGCCGACGACGGCGGCAAAGGCCCCGATCAGCATCATGCCTTCCAGCGCGATGTTGAAGACGTTCACCCGTTCGCACAGCGCGCTGCCGATCGCGGCCAGCAGGACCGGCGTGAACAGGCGGGGGATGGATTCGATCAAGGCGCCGTCAAGAAACATGTCCTATCGTCCCTTTCCGTCGCGGCCCGACAGCATCTTGCCAGCGACACCGGCCAGATACAGCACGATCACGGCCTGAATGATTTGCCCCACTTCGCGCGGGATGCCGACGCTTCGCTCCATTCCAATGGCGCCGGTCGCCAGCATGGCAAAGAAAAATGCCGTAATCGGTGTGATCCAGGGGATGATAGCGGCCATCAGCACCGCGGCGATTCCGGTCCAAGCATAAAGCGGGGCGGTCAGCATGCCGTCGATATACCGCTGGTTCATGCCGAAGACCGCGACGAAACCGGTCATGCCCGCAATCGCGCCGCTGATCGCCAAAGTGCGGTAATAGAGCTTTCCCGTGGGAAACCCGGATGCGCGCGCGAAGGGATAGCTGTAACCCTGCATCCGCACGCGGTAGCCGAATACACTGGTGCGTTCCAGCACGATCACAAGCAGCGCTGTCGCGCCGATCAGCAGGATGCCGTAATCCAGAATCGTGCCACTGAAACGCGGCAGGCCGGCACCGTCCATGATGCGAAAAGACTGGGTCGCGCCGCTGTTCACATCGCGAAACGGATGGGACACGAAATAGGACGCGATATAGGATGCGGGATAATTCAACAAAAGAGACCCGATCAACAGCGGCACGTTGGTCATACGCTCGATCACACCGGCCAGTAGCGCCCAGCCCGCAGCAACAGTCATCGCCGCCGCAAGCGCGCAGAGTGCGACCACCAGCGGCGGCGCGGGCAGATAGACGCCCACCATCGCTGCGGTCAGCCCGCCCAGCACAAGCTGCCCCTCGGCACCAATGTTGAGCAATCCCGCACGGAACGACACCAGCACCGACATTGCCAGCCCCAGCAAAATCGAAAACCGGCCAAGCGTGGAATAGAGGTTGAAATTGTTGCGCCCGCCAAACGCCCCGTCCACAAATGCGAATACGGCGTCGCGGGTGGGGGCTATGACAAGCAGTGCAAGGATTGCCAGTGCGACCAATCCCAGCGGCACGATCACGGAACGCAGCAACGGGGTCATGCGACCGATCTTTTCTGTTGTCCGGTCATCGCCGCACCTACTGCGATGGCGTCAAGGTCCGCGCGGCCGAACACAGCGGTCATCCTGCCGTCGCAAAGGACGCCCACGCGGTCGGACAACGCGAACAGCTCTTCCAGATCGCTGCTGACAAGCACGATGGCGCAGCCCGCTGCCGCCAGTTCAAGAATCTGGCGGTGAATGAAGGTGATCGCGCCCACATCGACCCCCCAGCAGGGGTTTTCCACAATCAGCACGGCAGGCTTAGCCGACAGTTCGCGCGCGACGACGATCTTTTGCTGGTTGCCGCCCGACAGGTTCGCCGCCTTCTGGTTTTCGGACGGGGTGCGAATGTCGAAGCGATCGATCAGGTCGCGGCTGAAGCGGCGGATCCGGTCGCGGTCAAGAAAGCCGCGCGCAGAAAATGCCCCCGTGCCCTCGCGACCCGCAATCAGGTTTTCCGATACGGTGGCAGGTTGCGCCAGCCCCATCGCCATGCGGTCCTCGGCCATGTAGCCAAGACCCATCGCGCGCCGCGCTGCCACGTCCAGCTTCAGAAT
This sequence comes from Rhodobacterales bacterium, assembly GCA_038225335.1. Classification (GTDB taxonomy): domain Bacteria; phylum Pseudomonadota; class Alphaproteobacteria; order Rhodobacterales; family Rhodobacteraceae; genus Loktanella. The sequence goes on along the minus strand of JBBREW010000042.1, from coordinate 6,959 downwards.
GTCGCGTCCTGAAAACAGGATCTGTCCGGTTGCGTCCTGCAGACCCACCAGTGCGTTGACCAGTTCCTTCTGACCGTTGCCCGACACACCCGCAATACCGAACACCTCTCCCGCGCGCACGTCAAAGCTCGCGTCGGACAGCGCCGGTTTGCCCCGGTTGCCGCCGACAGTCAGCCCTTGGATCGACAGGACGATATCCTTTCCGACGGCATTGCTTTTCGTGACGACGGGGATCGTGTCGCCGACCATCAGTTCTGCCAGTTCGGCCCGCGTCGTGGCGCTGGTCATGCGTTCGGCCACCAGCCTGCCGCGCCGCAGCACGATGATGCGGTCGGCGTTGGTCATCACTTCGTCGAGTTTATGCGTGATCAGCACAATCGAGGTACCCTGCGCCTGCAACCGCGCCAGCATCCTGTAAAGTGCGATGCTTTCCTGCGGCGTCAGCACGGCCGTGGGTTCGTCCAGAATGACGACCGACGCGCCGCGATACAGCAGCTTCACGATTTCGACCTGCTGTCGCGCATCCACCGGCAGGTCGGAAACCTTGCGGTCGAGATCGAGCGCAAAGTCGAATTCAGCCAGAATTTGTGCCGCTCGCGCTCGGTGCGCATCAAGCGGGATACGGCCCGACCATCCGGTATCCTCGTGCCCCACGATGATATTTTCCAGCACGGACAAATCGGGGTAGAGCATGAAATGCTGATGCACCATGCCCAGCCCCGCCGCGATCGCATCGCGGGCCGACCGCATCTTCTGCGGCCGCCCGGCGATTTCGATCGTGCCCTCGTCGGGGTCGAGCAACCCGAACAGGATGCTCATCACCGTTGATTTTCCCGCGCCGTTCTCGCCGATCAGCGCCAGGAATTCGCCTTTGCGAACCTCCAGCGACACGTTCTGCAACGCCTTGGTCGCGCCGAACGTCTTGCTGATGCCGGTCAGTCTGCACATCGCAGGTGACGGGGTTTCATCTTTCGTCACGCAAGTCCCCTTACGACCGGGCGGGTAGGAGCCCGCCGCCTTCAGTTCGCCATCAGCGGATCGTTGACGACGATCCCGCCCGAGATGATCTCTTGCGCCAGCGCTTGGATCTGTACGGCAACCTCGGGATCTTCGGCGATCATGCAGCCGCTTTGCGCCAACTCGTCACCGCCGATCAGGGCCATGGCACTCATGCCGCCTTCGGCCAGACCGAAGGATGCGAAATTGGCCTCTGCGCCCGCCTCGATCGCCTCTACCGATTGTAGGATCGCGGCGTCCACCCGCTTGAGCGCATTGTCATACATCGCACCCGGGGCCGCGTCGCAAAGGTTGGTGTCGACGCCCATCGTGATGAAGCCTTCCTCCATCGCCGCCTCAAACACTCCGAAAGACCCGCCCGCAGCGGCACTGTAGATCACATCGGCACCGCCGGCGTGCAGCGTCAACGCCTGTTCCTTGGCCCGTACCGGGTCGGAAAAAGGATTCGAGCCGCCGACCCAGCGGGTTTCGACCTTCACCTCTGGGTTGACGTGCATGACACCCTCCGCAAAGCCGTCAGTAAAGCGGTGCATGAAGGGAATGTCGATCGGGCCGATGACGCCTACGTTTCCGGTCTGCGTTTTCAGCGCGGCGATGGCACCCATCAGGAAAGATGCCTCATGTTCGCGGAACACCGCGCAATGAACGTTCGCGGGGCGTTCGGCCTCGGGGCAGGCATCGACCAGAAGGAACTGCGTATCCGGTGCTGTGGGAGCCACCTCCATCACGCCGTCGACGGCGGAAAAGCTCATTGCGACGACGATGTCAGCACCGACGCTGGCGGCCGCGTAAAGGTTTTCCAGCATCGCCTGCGGCGCATCGCTTTCGTAGGTATCGACCACTGCGCCAAGTTGTTCGCCCGCCGCCTGCGCCCCGTCACGGCCCAGCACGAGGAACGGGTTGTTGCCGATCGGATTTGGCGTGACGTAGATGATGGATTTGTCCTGCGCCACGACCGCGGTGCCGATTGTGGAAATCGCAAGGCCTGCTGCAACTGCGTTCTTGAGAAAGTGCGTCATCTGATGTGTCTTCCCTGTAATTGTGCGCCAAAGGCCCGTCCGATGCCCGATGTCGCGCGCAGTATGCGCCTATTCGGACGAGCGGCAAGCACCGTGTCCCGGCTTCTCCGCAGGCTGACGTTCCAAGTCTTTTAAGCAAATGTCAAATGGTATGTCTTTTGTTGTTTTGACTTTCCATCGTTCCGGCTTCGATGCTATGGATGTCAGCGTTGCGATCACCAAACTGGGACCAATCATGTCAAAGCAGAATGTCACCGATGCGGTCGACGCAGTCCGGGGCCGGACGGATCTGGTGCCAGATATCGCGCTGGTCTTGGGGTCGGGTCTTGGGTCGCTGGCTGACCATATCGACGGGGTGACGATGCCCTATGCGGACATTCCGCATTTCCCGGTTTCGACGGTGCAGGGTCACGACGGGGTGCTTGTTATGGGCAAGCTTTTTGGGCGGTCCTGCGTGGCGATGCGCGGGCGCGTCCATATGTACGAAGGCTATTCGGCGCAGGACGTAGCCTTTCCGGTAAGGGTCATGGCGGCGCTTGGCGCGCAAACGGCCATCATCACCAACGCCGCTGGCGGCATGGGTGACGGCATGGTCGTGGGCGATCTGGTCGCAATCGAGGATCACCTTTCGTTGGCGGTCGCCAGCGGCAACGACCCGTTGCGCGGCCCGAACGAGCCCAGCTTTGGCGACCGTTTCGTGTCGATGAACCAAGCCTATGATCCTGCGTTGATCGCGCTTTTGCAGTCGCTGGTGCCGGACATCCGGCGCGGTGTCTACGGCCACTGTGTCGGTCCCAGCTTTGAGCCGCCCGCCCTGATCCGCCTGCTGAAACTGGCCGGCGTCGATCTGGCCGGAATGTCCACCGTCCCCGAGGTGATCGCCGCGCGGCACATGGGTCTGCGGGTGCTGGCACTGTCTGCGGTGACCAATATCGCCGTCAGTAGCGTCTCTGACAGCCACATCACCAATGAAGCCGAGGTATGGGAAGCCGTGCGTCTGGTGCAGCCAAAGCTGCTGTCGCTGATGCGGGCGCTGATTCCGGTTTTGCCCGGCGCGGACGCGGACTTAGGGGCCTGACGCATGCGCGCCGATACGATCATCCGCAACGGCACCGTGCTGACGATGGATGCGGACTGGACCTGTCATGCTCTGGGCTTCCTCGCGATGACCGACGGGGTGATCACCCAACTGGGCGCGGGCGCGCCGCCACAAGGCCTGACCGCCGCGCGTAATATCGACGCGGGCGGCGGGATCGTGATGCCCGGTTTTATCAACACGCACTGCCACGCCGCAATGACGCTGTTTCGCGGACTGGCAGAAAACACCGATCTTGACGGTTTCCTCAATACCGTCTGGGCCGCCGAGGCCGCGCATGTCACGCCCCATACGGTCGAGCTTGGTGCGTCGCTGGCCATCGCCGAGATGGCGCTTGGCGGGGTCACGCATTTTCTGGACATGTACTGGTATCCCGACGCCACCATCGCCGCAGCCCGCAAGTTCGGAGTTGGCATCACGTCAGGCCCGCCGATGCTGAACGTGGACGGCGTCGACGGCATGGAATGGGCCGCGCGCATCGACTTTGCGACGGACTTCCTGCAACGCTATGCACAGACAGATGGCGTCCAACCGATGCTGGTGCCGCACGGATGCTACACGCTCGACGCGGCGAAACTGGCACAGATTGCGCGGATTGCACAGGCTGCGGGCTGCGGCGTGCATATTCATGCCGCCGAAGCACAATGGGAAATGGAATTGGTGCAGGCCGCTTATGGCACGACACCCATCCGCGCGCTGGAACGCGCCGGGTTGCTCGACCAACCGCTGCTGCTGGCTCATGCGGTGCATCTTGACGATGCTGAAATCGACATGCTGGCGGGTGCCGGAGCGGCGGTCGCCCATTGCCCGTTATCGAATGCAAAGCTCGCGTCGGGGATCGCCCGGATCGGCGATCTGGCGGCGCACGGCGTCACCCTGTCGCTGGGCACCGATGGGCCCGCCAGCGGCAACGATATGGACATGTTCGCCACCATGCGCCTGACCGCCCTGCTGCATAACCTGCGCAGCGGCACTTCCGACACGGTGTCCGCCCGCGATATCGTGGCGATGGCCACGCGGGGTGGGGCTACGGCGCTGGGTCTGGACCACCGCACCGGTACGCTCGCCCCAGGCAAGCAGGCAGATGTCATCGTTGTCACAACCGACGCGCCGCACAACGTCCCGTCTTACGACCCCTATGCGACGCTGGTGTTCAGCGCCGGGCGCAGCGACGTTCGCCATGTTTTCGCGCGCGGCAGGTCTGTTGTCGCGGAAGGGCAGCTTACGACGCCCGCCGGACAGATCGTCGCTGACGTCAGACAGCTTGCAGCAACCATAAAACAGGCCCGCAACAACGCCTTTCAGGAGGACCTATGAAAAACGAAAAGACGACCGAGGATATTGCTTTGGGTATCCGGCGGCGGGTGTTCGAACATGCGATCCGCAACAATGGCGGGTATCTTTCGCAGGCCTGTTCCGCGGCCGAGCAGCTGGCGTGGCTTTATAACGAGGAACTGCATCTGGGCGAACCGACGCTGCCGATGATCCCCAAGGACTTTGCCGGCGTGCCACGTTCAGATAACCCCGATTATCACACCGGAGCTGGCTATAACGGGCCGTTCGAGGCGCAATACGACCGCCTTTTCATCGCACCTGCGCATTACGCGCTGGTGGCCTACGCTACGCTGGTGGAAACCGGGCGCATGGCGGCCGAAGGGCTGGAAATGTTCAACAAGGACGGATCGTCGGTCGAGATGATCGGTGCCGAACATTCGCCGGGGATGGAGGTTCACAACGGCACGCTGGGCATCGGGCTATCGACAGCAGCAGGTCTTGCCTGGGGCCGCAAGCGGCGCGGCGAGACAGGCCGCGTCTGGGTCTACATGTCCGATGGCGAGGTGCAGGAGGGCCAGACATGGGAGGCGATCCAGTGTTGCGCGCACCACCGGATCGACAACGTCAAGGCGATCATGGACGTGAACAACCAGCAATGCGATGGCGCGATGGATTCGGTCATGGAGGTGGGCGATATCAAGACTAAAATGGAGGCCTTTGGTGCGGTGGTGGTCAATGTCGATGCGCATAACCTTAATGACATGCGCGAGGCCGCGAAGACGCAACATGAAGGCAAGCCGCTCATTATCCTGGCACATTCCAACCCGTTCCACGCGATGCCGATCCTCGAAGAACGGTTCCCGCGCCTGCATTACGTCCGGTTCAAATCCGAAGACGAGCGTGCACGGATGAACGCATCAATCGCACAATCGTTGGGTGTCGATCCCATCGACTACGCCCACTGATTCCACCTGAGCCGGAGTAATCCTGATGGCAGACATGGTTAATCGCCCCTACGAGGGCGCCTTCGAGAAACACGCATTGGCGAATCCGGATGTGCTGTGCATCTCCGCCGACCTCACTTCGTCGTGTGAGATCGACAAGTTCCGCGACAAACACCCCGACCAGTTCCTCTCGATGGGGATGGCCGAGCAGAACATGATGAGCTTTTGCGGCGGACTTGGCCTTGCCGGATACAGGCCGTTCATCCACACTTTCGGCGTCTTCACCTACCGTCGGCCCTATGACCAGCTGATGGCGTCGGTCGCCTATCCGCGCCGCAAGGTGCGGATCATGGGGTTCTTGCCCGGCATCACCACGCCCGGCGGCATGACCCATCAGGCAATCGAGGATATCGCCGTGATGCGGTCAATGCCGAACATGACGATTCTGGAAGCCGGTGACGCCACAGAGGTGGAAAGCATCTGTGCCGCCGCCGACAGCATCGACGGGCCGGTTTATTGCCGTGTGCTGCGCGGATCGGTGCCGCGGCTGTTCGACACCCCAATCGTGGTCGGCCAGATGCGCGAAATCAGCCTTGGGACCGACGTGCTGATCGTGACCGCAGGCATCACCACCGAGGAAGCACTGCGGGCTACAAAAGCACTTGAGGCTGCGGGCGTGTCGGTGCGGCACCTGCATCTGAACACGATCAAGCCGTTCGACGCTGGCCCGATGCTGGACCATATTGCGGCGGTGCGTGGCGGCGTGATCACGCTGGAAAACCACGTCACCGAAGGCGGTATCGGGTCGCTGCTGGCCGAAATCATGGCCGACAACGGCGTTGGCAAGAAGCTGATGCGTCTGGGGCTGAAAGACACCTACGCCCACGGCGGCAGCCGCGCCTATCTGATGCGCTACTACGAGATGGACGCGCTGGCGCTGACGCAAGGCGTGGCCGACCTGCTCGGCGAGAGGCTGAACATCACCGAGGCCGATCTGGCCGACGCCCGCGTCGACGCGGTCCATTCCCTTGCAAAGGCCGAGGGGCTGTAGTGGACCGGTTCACCGTCACCTACCGGATTGTGGCTGAGGATGACGCCGACGCGCTTGCCCGCGCCGAAGCCATTGCACTGGAAGACACCGTCGAGATCCCGCGCGACGTGGTCCCTTCGGGCTATATCGCAGACACCGTGCTGGGCCGTGTCGTTGCGGTCGATCGCGCAGGTGACCGCGTCTGGCACGCGCACATTGGCTATCACATCGACGCCGTGGGGCGCGAGTTGCCACAACTGCTGAACGTGGTGCTGGGAAATGCATCGATCCTGCGCGGCGTCAAAGCCATGGCGATCACGCCGAACGCCGATCTGACTGCGCGCTTTCCCGGTGCACGGTTTGGCGCGGCGGGCGTGCGGGCGCTGACCGGACGTGCGACGGGCGGCTATGTCTGCCCGGTAATCAAACCGCAGGGGTCGACATCCGAGGTGCTGGCGCGGTTGTGCTACCTGACCGCTGTCGCCGGGGCCGATATCGTCAAGGAAGACCACGGGCTATCCAATCAGGACGCGGCGCCATTCCGCGAGCGGGTGAAGCTTTGTGCGGCGGCCGTCGCG
>JBBREW010000041.1:0-12145 GCA_038225335.1 Rhodobacterales bacterium | reverse complement strand
CAGCCCGTCCGGGGCGTTGCGGTCCATGCAGGTCTTGCCGCCCACGACCGCCATGCCGCGTGCGGCGGCGGCGGTGAACCAGGCATCGACGCTGCCGGGATGGATGGTGCAGAAACTGGTCAGGGTCGTCGTGCCATGGGCAAGTGCCAGATCAAGGGTCGTTGCCGCGACCTGATCGGCATAGGCGCGGTCCGCCAGACGCATTTCCTGCGGAAAAGTATAGCTTTCCAGCCAGTCGATCAGCTGTTTGCCCCAGCTGGCGATGATCGGGGTCTGGGGATAGTGCATATGCGCATCGACAAACCCCGCGCTGATGACCGCGTCGCCGTAATCCGTGACGCGTGCATCCGGGTGGGCGCGGCGCAGATCGGTGGCGGCCCCCACGGCGGCAATCCGGTCGCCCGCGATCAGCACGCCGCCCGCGCTGTCATGGTGGGTTGCAGCCTGCCAGTCGGTCAGGGCACAGCCGTTGAAACGCAGGGTTTGCCCCAGCAGAAGATGTTTTTCCATGCGCCCCATCCTAGGGTGACAATCCGTCCCCCACAATCGGCTGCGGTGCGGTTGTGGGCGGCGCTGGCTTCTCTATGGTGCGGACAAATCATCAGGGTGTGGCCATGATCGAACCGGACAAAGACTTTGCGCCCGACACCGATGACGAACCATTCGGCATTACCGACCGGGTCGTGTCCGATGTGCTGGACGCGATCGACGCACGCAATGTCGAAGACATCGCGGCCCTGCTGGAACCGCTGCACCCTGCCGATATCGCGCACCTGATCGAGCTGATCGACTCGCGCCAGCGGCGCGACCTGCTGACCCTGTGGCAAGGCGGGCTGGACGGCGACATCCTGTCGGAACTGGACGAGCGTATCCGAGAGGAGATCATCGCATCCCTTGCCCCCGCTGAACTGGCCGACGCGGTGCGCGATCTGGACAGCGATGACGTGGTCGATCTGGTCGAATATCTGGACGAAGACCAGCAAGAGGCGGTGTTGGACGCCCTTGATCCCGGCGACCGGGTGGTCGTCGAACAGTCGCTGACCTATCCAGAGGAATCCGCCGGGCGTCACATGCAGGTCGAACTGGTGCGCGCGCCGCAGCACTGGACCGTGGGTGATGCCATTGATTATCTGCGGTCCGACGTGGTCCTGCCCGACCAGTTCTATCACGTGATCCTTGTGGATGCGCGGATGCGGGCGGTTGGATATGTCACGCTTGGCCGTATGCTGAGCCACCCCCGCGAAACGCCGCTGACCGCGATTCAAGAGGATTCGTTCCGCACCTTTCACGTGGCGCAGGATGTGGAGGAGGTCGCACAGGCCATCAACCACTATCACATGATCACCGCCCCGGTGGTCGATGACGCGGACCGGATCGTCGGTGTTATCACCATCGACGACGCCATGGCCTTTCTGGAGGAGGAAGCAGAGGAGGATCTGCTGCGTCTGGCCGGGGTGGGCGAAGGCAGCCTGTCGGACCGCGTGATGGAAACCACCAAGCAACGCCTGCCGTGGCTGGCGGTCAATCTGGCCACCGCAATTCTGGCATCGATGGTGATTTCACTGTTCGAGGTCACGCTGTCATCGCTGGTGGCCCTCGCCGTACTGATGCCCATCGTCGCGTCCATGGGCGGCAATGCCGGCACGCAAAGCCTGACCGTCGCGGTCCGCGCCCTTGCCACGCGTGATCTGACCGGGGCCAACGTCTGGCGCGTCCTGCGCCGCGAGGTGCTGGTCGGTCTGATCAATGGCGTGCTGTTTGCGGTTGTCATGGGTGTCGTGGGAATTGTGTGGTTCGGCTCTCCCATGCTGGGGCTGGTCATCGCCTGTGCGATGGTCATCAACATGGTGGTGGCGGGCCTGGCAGGCACCGGGGTGCCGATCGTGCTGGAACGGTGCGGCGTCGATCCGGCGCTGGCCTCGGGGGCCTTTGTCACCACGGTCACGGACATTGTGGGGTTCTTTGCCTTTCTGGGGCTGGCGGCGCTGTGGCTGCTGTGACCGACATCAAGGCGCAGGCCCGTGCCGCTGCACTAGCCCGTCGTGCGGCGGCCCATGACGCGGTTGATCAGGGCCCAGCGGCCGCCCATCTGATGCGGGTTCTGGCCGGTCATGCGGGTCAGCCGCTGGCAGGGTATCTGCCGATGCGCAGCGAAATCGACCCTTTGCCCGCCATGACGGCTGCTGCCGCGCAGGGTCCGGTGGGGGTGCCGGTCATCGTGGGCCGCGGCCTGCCTTTGGTGTTCCGGCGGTGGACACCGGACGGTGCCACGGTCGCGGGTCCGTTCGGGGTCATGGTGCCTGTGGCGGGGGATGCGATGATCCCGCGTGTGTTGATCGTCCCGCTGGTCGGTTTTGACCGGGCCGGGGGACGGTTGGGCTACGGCGGCGGATTTTACGACCGCACCTTGCAGGCCCTGCGCGCCACGGGTCCGGTGCTGGCCATCGGTTATGCCTTTGCCGCGCAGCAAACTGACGACCTGCCGCTGGATGCGACCGACCAGCCGTTGGACCTGATCGTGACGGAAACGGGCGTGATCCTGCCCTGACGCGACAAAACGGCCCGGAAAAAGGGCTGGAGGATCGCAGGCGCAGGCCGTAACACGGTCGCCATGAAGATCATGTTTCTGGGCGACGTCATGGGACGCGCCGGCCGCACCGCCATTACCGAACATCTGCCGCGCCTGCGCACTGCGTGGAAGCTGGATTTTGTCGTTGTGAATGGTGAAAACGCCACCAACGGGGCGGGTCTGTCGCCCGATCATGCCAAGGCCATCCTCGAAGCCGGTGCAGATGTGGTGACGCTGGGCGATCATGCCTTTGACCAGCGCGACATGCTGGATTTTGTGGCCAAGGAACCGCGCATCATCCGGCCTTTGAACTTTTCCAAGGCAGCCCCCGGCGTCGGCGCACGGGTTTTCAGCGATGCGCGCGGGCGCAAGGTGCTGGTGGCGCAGGCGCTGGGGCAGGTGTTCATGAAACGCCCCTTTGATGATCCGTTTTCGGCGCTGGATGCGGTGCTGCGCCAATATCCGATGGGCGGGCAGGTGCAGGCCACCCTGATCGACATCCACTGCGAGGCGACGTCGGAAAAGATGGCGGTCGGCCATTTCTGTGACGGGCGCGCCAGTGTTGTGGTCGGCACCCATACGCATGTGCCGACGGCCGATGCGATGATCCTGCCCGCAGGCACGGCCTATCTGTCGGATGCGGGCATGTGCGGTGACTATGATTCCGTGATTGGCATGGACAAGGCCGAACCCCTGCGGCGGTTCATTACCGGCATGTCGAAGGGCCGTTTCGTCCCCGCCGAAGAGGACGCGACCCTGTCCGGATTTTATGTGGAAACCGACGACCGCACCGGGCGCGCCGTGTCCTGTGCCATGGTGCGGCAGGGCGGACGGTTGATGCAATCCGGTCCCACGATCTGACACCATTGCGCCCTGTGCGACAATGTCCGTTGCGCCCGCACCACCGACGGGCAACAACGGCACAGTTGCCGCGCAAGGGTCCATATCATGATCGAATCCGCCTTTCTGGTTGAACATCAGGCCATCATCACCTTTGGCGTGCTGGCGGCCATGTTCATCCTGTTCCTGCGCGAATCCTTCCCGACAGAGGTCGTGGCCATGGGGGGGGCCGCCTTTCTGCTGTTCACCGGTATCCTGCCTTTCAACAGTGCCGTCAGCGTGTTGTCGAACGCCGCGCCCTGGACCATCGCATTCATGTTCATCATCATGGGCGCCTTGGTGCGGACCGGGGCGCTGAACTATGTGACCCAGATGGCAGAGGCCGCGGCGCGCCGTAATCCACGGCAGGCGGTCGGCGGCGTGATGAGCTTTGTCGTGGCGGCCTCTGCCTTTGTGAACAACACACCCGTGGTCGTCGTGATGCTGCCGGTCTTTGTGCAGATGGCCCGCACCCTGAAGATTTCGGCGTCAAAGCTGCTGATCCCGCTGTCATACGGGTCGATTGTCGGCGGCACGCTGACACTGATCGGCACGTCGACAAACCTTGTGGTGGACGGCGTGGCCCGGCAGGCGGGCATGGAACCCTTCGGCATCTTCGAAGTGACATCCATCGGTCTGGTCATTGCGGTCTGGACGATGGCCTATCTGCTGTTGTTCGGCAAACGGCTGCTGCCGGACCGGAACAGCATGGCCGTCATGCTGTCGGACCGGTCCAAGATGCGCTTTTTCGCCGAAGCGGTGATTCCCGCCGACAGCAACCTTGTTGGCCGTACCGTGCTGGGCGTGCAGCTGTTCCGGCGCGAAGGCGTGCGCCTGATCGACGTGATCCGGGGCGACGCATCGCTGCGCCGTGACATGGAAACAGTGACGTTGCAGGTCGGTGACCGCGTCGTGCTGCGCACGGCGATGACCGAACTGCTGTCCTTGCAGGCGACCAAGGAACTGCGCCGCGTGGATCAGGTGTCGGCGGTGGAAACATCCACGGTCGAGGTGCTGATTTCACCCGCATGCCGCATGGTTGGCCGCAGCCTTGGTGAAATGCGCCTGCGCCGCCGCTATGGCGTCTATACGCTGGCGGTCCATCGCCGCGACCGCAACATCGGGCGGCAGTTAGATGAACTGGTGGTGAAAGTGGGCGATACCCTGCTGCTGGAAGGTGCGCCCGCCGATATCCAGCGACTGGCGACCGACATGAACCTTGCCGATGTGTCGAAACCCTCGGCGCGGGCCTATCGGCGGACCCACGCGCCCATCGCCATCGGCGTGATGCTGGGCGTTGTGCTGCTGGCGGCGTTCAATGTGGCACCGATCATGATGCTGGCCTTTATCGGTGCGGTCACCGTGCTGGTCACCGGCTGCATCGACACGGACGAGGCCTTTGCCTCTATCGACGGGCATCTGCTGGCGCTGATTTTCGGCATGCTGGCGGTGGGTGCGGCATTGGAACAGTCCGGGGCGGTCGAACATATTGCCGGATCGCTGGCCCCCTATATGACAACCCTGCCGCCCTATGTGGTGGTCTTCGCCGTCTACAGCCTGTCGATGCTGCTGACCGAACTGGTGTCGAACAACGCGGTGGCGGTGGTCATGACACCCATCGCCATCGGCCTTGCAACGGCGCTTGGCGTCGACCCGCGGCCCTTGGTCATCGCGGTCATGATGGCGGCCTCTGCCAGCTTTTCGACGCCCATCGGCTATCAGACGAATACGCTGGTGTACGGCCCCGGTGGCTATCGCTTTACCGATTTCCTGCGGATCGGTGTGCCGCTGAACCTGTCGCTGTCGGTGATCTGTTCGATTGCCATCCCGATCCTCTATCCGCTTTAGCGGCAGGGTTGCGGTGGGGGCGGGCTGTGCGCTATAGCGGCGCGCAACCACCGTCAGAGCAAGGGGCAAGCGCCATGGCCGGACATTCCAAATGGGCGAACATCCAGCATCGCAAGGGCCGTCAGGACAAGCTGCGGGCCAAGCTGTTTTCCAAGATGAGCAAGGAAATCACCGTGGCCGCCAAGATGGGCGACCCGGACCCCGACAAGAACCCGCGCCTGCGTCTGGCGGTCAAGGAAGCCAAGCAATCGTCGGTCCCCAAAGAGGTGATCGAGCGTGCGATCACCAAGGCGGTGGGCGGCGACGCTGAAAGCTATGACGAAATCCGGTATGAAGGCTATGGTCCCAACGGGGTTGCCATCATCGTCGAGGCGATGACCGACAACCGCAACCGCACCGCATCCAACGTGCGGTCAACCTTTACCAAGAACGGCGGAAATCTGGGCGAAACCGGGTCTGTCGGTTTCATGTTCGACCGCAAGGGCCAGATCGTCTATCCCGCAAAGGTCGGCGACGAAGATACCGTCATGATGGCCGCGATAGAGGCAGGGGCAGAGGATGTGCAGTCCGACGACGACAACCACGTCGTCTATTGCGCACCCACCGACCTGAACGAAGTGTCGACCGCGCTGGAAGCCGCCTTGGGCGAGGCGGAAAGCACCAAGTTGATCTGGCTGCCCAACATGCAGACGGAAATGGATCTGGACGGTCTGACCAAGCTGATGAAACTGGTCGAAACGCTGGAAGACGACGACGACGTGCAGTCCGTCACCACCAATGTTGACGCGTCCGACGATGTCATGGCCGCCTACGCCAACAGCTGATCCCTGACCCTGCCGCGCAACGGGTGCGTTGGGCGGCAGGGGTATCGGCGATCCGGCCTAATCCTGATGGCGCGCCATGCGTGCCACCAGTGATGCGGCGGTGATCTGGCCGATGACCTTGTCACCGTCACGGACCAGCAGGGTGACGTCCGATTGCACCCGGGCGATGATATCCTTGACGGGCGTGTCGGCATCAACGCTGGGACCAGCGGCGTCTGCTGCGGCCTGTTCCATCACATCAAGGGCGGTCAGCACACCCAGAGGGTTCATGTGCGCCACGAATTCCGCGACATAGGCGTTGGCTGGGGTGGTAAAGATATCGCGCGGCCGGCCGGTCTGCACGATGCGCCCGCCTTCCATGATGGCGATACGGTTGCCGATCTTGAAGGCCTCGTCCAGATCGTGGCTGACAAAGATGATCGTGCGCCCGCGTTTGGCCTGCAAATCCAGCAGCTCATCCTGCAACCGGGTCCGGATCAGCGGATCAAGGGCACTGAACGGCTCGTCCATCAGAAGGATCGGCGCGTCGGTGGCAAAGGCCCGCGCAAGGCCGACCCTTTGCTGCATGCCGCCGGACAATTCGCCGACCAGCGCGTCCGCCCGGTCCGCAAGACCGACAAGGCGCAATTCCTCGTCCACGCGGGCGCTACGCTCTGCCTGCGATTGCCCCCCCAGTTCCAATCCCAGCCCCACGTTGTCGCGCACGGTCCGCCACGGCAGCAGGCCGAATTGCTGAAACACCATCGACACGTCGTGCAAGCGCAGCGACCGCAACGTGCGCGTGTCGGCCTGCGTGACCGATTGGACCCCGCTGCGCGTCTGCAGCCGCACATCGCCGCGCACGACGGGGTTCAACCCGTTGACCGCGCGCAGCAGCGTCGATTTCCCGGACCCCGACAGACCCATCAGGACCAGAATCTCGCCTTCGGCCACGGTCAGGGAACAGTCGTGAACGCCCAGCACCTGCCCGCAGGCGGCCCGGATCTCTGCCCGGTCCATGCCTTTGTCCATCAAGGGCAGGGCACTGGCCGGATCATCGCCAAAGACGATGGAAACCGCGTCAAAAACCACCGCACTCATGCCCGGCGCACCCGCAATGTCCGGTCCAGCATGATGGCCACCACAACGATGATCAGCCCGGATTCAAACCCGAGCGCCGTATTGACCGTGTTCAGCGCCCGCACGACCGGCACCCCCAGCCCGTCCGCACCGACCAGCCCCGCGATGACGACCATCGACAGCGACAGCATGATCGCCTGATTAAGACCTGCCATGATCTGCGGCAGGGCAGAGGGCAGCTCCACCTTCCACAGCAACTGCCGCCGCGTCGCGCCAAAGGCCTCGGCTGCCTCGATCAGGGGGGTGGGTGTGGATGCGATCCCCAGATAGGTCAGCCGGATCGGCGCGGGCAGCACAAAGATGACCGTGGCGATCAGCCCCGGCACGATCCCGATGCCGAACAGCACGACGGTCGGGATCAGATAGACAAAGGTGGGCAGGGTCTGCATCAGGTCAAGGATCGGCACGATGGCCCGGTAGAACCGCGGATTGTGCGCGCCCGCGATGCCCAGCGGCACACCGATGCCCATGCAGGCCGTGCAGGCCATGATGACAAGGGTCAGGGACTGGATTGTTTCGTCCCAGTAGCCTTGGTTCAGGATGAACAGGAACCCGGCCAGCACCAGCAGAGGCGTCTGCCAGCGGCGCTGGATGGCCCATGCAATCGCGACAAAGACCGCGATCAGCACAAAGGGATGCAGGCTCAGCAAGCCGTCCACGACACCGTCGAATCCGTCCTTCAACACATCGGCAAAGCGGTCGATCGCGCCGCCAAAGGTCATGTTGATCGTATCAAAAACCGTCCGCGCCCATGGGCCCACCGGAATTTTTGTCTGTGTCAACCACTCCATCGGGCCGCCTTGTTGTTAAGATGCTGCGGGCCAGCATGTGTGGCCCGCAGATGCCGTGCGGCGGGGGGTGGCCTCAGCCCTGCAGTGCGGCAGTGACCGCCGCCACGGCGTCGCCACCGTCCAGCGTTGTCACACCGTCCAGCCAGCCGGCCCACATATCGGGGTTGGCCGTCAGCCATGTGGTTGCTGCGGCGGCGGGGTCCGCGTTGTCGTTCAGGATGGCGCCCATGATCTCGTTTTCCATCGACAGGGAAAACTCCAGATTTTCCAGCAATGCGCCGACGTTCGGACAGGCTGCCACATAACCGGCGGTGGTATTGGTCAGCACCGTGGCACCCCCCAGATCGGGACCGAACCAGTCATCGCCGCCTTCCAGATAGGTCATGTCAAAGCGGGCATTCATCGGGTGCGGTTCCCAGCCCAGAAAGACGATGGGCGTGGCGCGGGTGTCCGCCCGCGCGACCTGCGCCAGCATCCCCTGTTCAGACGACTCGACCACCTTGAACCCATCAAGGTCAAAGGCATCGGCTTCGATCATGTCAAGGATCAGACGGTTGCCGTCATTGCCGGGCTCGATGCCGTAAATCTCTGACCCCAGTGCATCGCTGTGGGTCGCGATATCGGCAAAGGTCGTAATGCCCAGATCGGCCGCGGCCTTGTTCACTGCCAGCGTGTATTTCGCGCCTTCAAGGTTGGCCCGCACCGTATCGACGGTGCCTGCCTCGCGGTAGGGGGCCAGATCGGCCTCCATCGTTGGCATCCAGTTGCCAAGGAACACATCGACGTCGCCTTCGGCCAGACTGATATAGGTGACAGGCACGCTCAGCAGTTTAGTGTCCGTCTCGTAACCCAGTGCTTCCAGCACGACCGTGGTGGCCGCAGTGGTGGCGGTGATGTCCGTCCATCCCACATCCGCAAAGGTGACGCTGCTGCAATCGTCCTGCGCAAGTGCCGGTGTCGCCGCGACAAGCGCCAGCACGGACAAGGTGGTTTTGAGTGTCATCATCGTCTCCCGTTCGGTTTTATTGATTGATCAGTCAATCAAAAACAGTTTAAGGGTCAATTGCAACAAGGATGATCGCAATGCCCAAACTTGGGATGGAGCCTATACGCCGCGCCGCTTTGGTGAAAGCAACAATCGCAGAGGTCGGCCGTGCCGGATCGCTGGACGTCAGTGTCAGCCGGATTGCGCGCCGCGCTGGCATGTCGTCGGCCCTGGCGCACCACTATTTCGGGGGCAAGGATCAGATCTTTGCCGCAGCCATGCGGCAGATGCTGCGTGATTACCGGGCAGAGGTGCTCTGCGCCCTGCGCGACCCTGCCCAGCCCGACCGGGCGACGGCCATCATCTTGGCAAACTTCGCACCTTCGCTGTTCGACCCTGCCACTGTCGCTGCATGGATGACATTCTATGTGCAGGCCCAGACAAACCCGGATGCGCTGCGCCTGTTGCGCCTGTATCAGCGGCGCCTGCGGTCGAACCTGACCCATGCCCTGCGGGGGCAGGTAGCGGACCCGGTTCAGGCGGCCGATCTGCTGGCCGCCCTCATCGACGGCTACTACATCCGCACCGCGCTGGCCGCACCCGGCACCGATGCCCGGGCCAGCGTGCTGGCCTTGCTGGCCGTGCTGCGGTCGGCTTGAACACCCGCTCTCGCTTTTTCCTGAAATACTCCCGCCGGAGGCTCCTTCCATGACAATCCAGCCCACCGCCAGCCATTATATCGCCGGAACCTATGTCGAGGATACGGCAGGCGCGCCCATTGATGTCGTCTATCCCTATACGGGCGCGGTGATTGCGCGGGTGCATGCGGCGACGCCCGCGATCATCGACCGGGCCGTGCAGGCGGCGGCGGATGCGCAGGCCGGGTGGGCCGCCCTGACCGGCACCCAGCGCGGCCGCATCCTGCGCCGGGCGGCGGACATCATGCGGCTGCGCAACATCGACCTGTCGGTGCTGGAAACCTTTGATACCGGCAAGCCCTTGTCGGAAACCACCGTGGCGGATGCCACCTCGGGTGCCGATGCCTTTGAATACTTCGGCGGGCTGGCGGGCAGTATCACCGGGGACCACATCCCGCTGGCGGGCGGCGATTTTGTCTATACCCGCCGCGAACCGCTGGGGGTCTGTGTCGGCATCGGGGCTTGGAACTATCCCACGCAGATCGCCTGCTGGAAGGCTGCCCCGGCGCTGGCCTGCGGCAATACGATGGTCTTCAAGCCATCGGAAACGACACCGCTGTGCGCGTTGCAGGTGGCAGAGATCCTGACCGAGGCGGGTGCGCCGCCGGGGGTCTTCAACGTGGTGCAGGGGATGGGTGCCGTGGGGTCCGCGCTGATCACCGATCCGCGTGTCGCCAAGGTGTCGCTGACCGGATCGGTCGCCACAGGGCAAAAGGTCTATGCCACAGCCGCCGCCGGGATGCGGCACGTGACCATGGAACTGGGGGGCAAGTCGCCCTTGGTGATCTTTGACGACGCCGACCTTGACGTGGCGGTGTCGGGGGCGATCCTTGGCAACTTTTATTCCGCAGGGCAGGTCTGTTCGAACGGCACGCGGGTTTTCGTGCAACGCGGGATGGTCGATGCCTTTCTGGCGCGTCTGACGGATCGTCTGGGCGGTGTCGTCATGGGCGATCCGCAGGACATGGCCACGAATTTCGGCCCCATGGTCAGCGCGCGGCAGCGCGACATTGTCGAAGGGTTCATCGCGACAGGCATCGCCGAAGGTGCGCGCCTGGTCCACGGCGGCACGCGCCCCGACCGGACCGGGTTTTTCGTGCCACCAGTCGTCTTTGCCGATGTCACCGATGATATGACCATCGCCACCGACGAAATCTTTGGCCCCGTCATGTCCGTCCTGACCTTTGACACCGAAACAGAGGCGCTGACCCGCGCCAATGCCACGCCCTACGGCCTTGCCGCCAGCGTGTTCACCCGTGATCTGACCCGCGCACACCGCATGGCCGCCGGGTTTCAGGCCGGAACCTGTTACATCAACACCCACAACCTTGCCCCGGTCGAGGCGCCTTTCGGCGGATCAAAGCTGTCGGGGATCGGGCGTGAAAATTCCCGCGAAGCGATCAACAACTATACCCAGACCAAAGGCGTCTATGTGGCCATGACCCCGGCAGAGGCGCCCTTTTGATGCAGGCCGATTATGTCATCATCGGTGCAGGCAGCGCCGGATGCGCCATCGCCTATCGTCTGGCAGAGGCAGGCCGCGACGTGCTGGTGATCGAACACGGCGGGTCGGACGCAGGCCCTTTCATCCAGATGCCGGCGGCGCTGTCCTATCCGATGAACATGAAAACCTATGACTGGGGGTTCCAGACGCAGCCCGAACCCCACCTGAACAACCGCAGGCTGGCGACGCCGCGCGGCAAGGTCATCGGGGGCTCATCGTCGATCAACGGCATGGTCTATGTCCGGGGTCATGCGCTGGATTACGACACATGGGCGGACATGGGGGCCACCGGATGGGGCCATGCCGATGTGCTGCCGTATTTCAAGCGGATGGAACACTGGCACGCGGGGCTGCATGGGGGCGATCCGGACCGGCGCGGCACCAATGGCCCGTTGCATGTCACCCGTGGGCCCCGGCGCAACCCACTGGTGCAGGCCTTTGTCGCGGCCGGACGACAGGCGGGCTATCCCACGACCGACGATTATAATGGCCAGCAGCAGGAAGGCTTTGGTCCCTTTGACGCGACGATCTGGCTGGGGCGGCGCTGGTCGGCGGCCAATGCCTATCTGCGGCCCGCGCTGAAGCGGCCCAATTGCCGCCTGACCCGGGCCTTTGCCCGGCGTATCGTCATGACCGATGGCCGCGCCACCGGGGTAGAGGTGTCGCGCCGTGGTGTGACAGAGGTGATTACCGCCAACGTCGAGGTGATCGTCGCCGCCTCCAGCATCAATTCGCCAAAGCTGCTGATGCTGTCCGGCATCGGTCCCGCCGCGCATCTGGCAGAGCATGGGATTCCTGTCGTGGCGGACCGGCCCGGCGTGGGTCAGAACCTGCAGGATCATCTGGAGCTTTATATCCAGCAGGCCGCGACGCAGCCCGTCACACTGTTTACCTACTGGACGCTGTTCTGGAAAATGGTGATCGGGGC
>JBBREW010000040.1:0-12278 GCA_038225335.1 Rhodobacterales bacterium | reverse complement strand
TCCTATATCCAGCGCAAGCTCGCGATCGGTTACAACAAGGCCGCCCGCCTTGTCGAACAGATGGAAGACGCAGGCATCGTCAGCGCCGCCAACCACGTGGGCAAACGCGATATCCTCGTGCCGGAACAGCACTGACCGGGTCTCCCTTTCTTCTCGTTGAAAATATCCTCGGGGGGGCGCGCCACGCGCGGGGGGGCAGACAGCCCCCCTTTGCCATCGGTGCACACAGCGCACAGTCCCTCTTTGCCACGCGCGCAAAAGGGTATCTAAACCGGGCAGACCAGCAGGGATGGCAAGCATGACGGATTATTTCACCCCCACCGGCGGCCTGCCGGCGCAGACCGACCTTTTGACCGACCGGGCGGTCTTTACCGACAGTTACGCGGTCATTCCCAAAGGGACGATGCGCGACATCACCACCAGCTTTCTGCCCGGCTGGGACCGGATGCGGATGTGGGTCATCGCGCGGCCCCTGACCGGTTTTGCCGAAACCTTCAGCCATTACATCGTCGAAGTCGCCCCCGGCGGCGGCAGCACCCGGCCCGACACCGACCCCGCCGCACAGGCCGTGCTGTTCGTGGTGAACGGCCATGCGGAACTGACCTTTGACGGCACGACGCATCTGCTGTTCCCCGGCTCTTACGCCTATCTGCCTGCGGGGTGTGACTGGTCGCTGGCCAATGACCACGATGCCCCCGTCACCTTTCACTGGATCCGCAAACGCTATCAACCCGCCGAAGGCATCGCCCCGCCTGCGGCCTTTGTCACACAGGACGCCGATGCCCCGGTGATCGAGATGGCGGGGACCGCCGGCGCATGGTCCACGACCCGTTTCGTCAGCCCCACCGATCTGGCCCACGACATGCACGTCAATATCGTGAACTTTCAGCCCGGCGGCGTCATTCCCTTCATGGAAACTCATGTGATGGAACACGGGCTATATGTCTTGCAGGGCAAGGCCGCCTACCGCCTGAACCGCGACTGGGTCGAGGTCGAGGCAGGCGATTACATGTGGCTGCGCGCCTTTTGCCCGCAGGCCTGCTATGCGGGGGGGCCGGGTCCCTTTCGCTATCTGCTGTACAAGGACGTCAACCGGCACATGCCGCTGACGCTTGGGGGCCTTTAGGGTCATGACAGCCCGCAGCGGCGATCCCGTCCGGGTGCTGATCAACGGTTTCGGCCGGATCGGCCGGACGATCCTGCGGCAATTGTTGACGACGCGCCACGCGGATGCGGTGCGTGTCGTCGGGATCAACGATATCGCGCCGCTGGATTTATGCGCCTATCTGTTTGCCTATGACAGCATCTATGGCCCCTTTCCGCAGCCTGTGACGGCACAGGGTGGCAGGCTGACGGTCGGTGCGCGCGATTTCGTCTTTCACCACAGCCCGGATCTGTCGCAGCTTGACCTGTCGGATGTGGATATCGTGCTGGACTGCACCGGCACCGCCCATACAACCGCGATTGCGTCGCGCGGATTGCAGGCCGGGGCAGGGGCTGTCCTGATCTCCGGCCCCTCGCCCGCGGCAGAGGTGACGGTGGTGCGCGGGGCCAATGACGCGGCACTGGGTCAGGCCCGCATCGTGTCCAATGCCAGCTGCACGACCAATGCGCTGGCCCCGGTTCTGCGGCACCTGCACGACAGGCTTGGCATTGTGGCGGCGCATATGACCACGATCCACTGCTATACCGGCAGCCAGCCGATGATCGACGCCCCCCGCGACGATTTCGCCCGCAGCCGCGCAGGCGCGCTGTCGATGGTGCCCACGACGACTAGCGCCACGACTTTGGTCACGCAGGTTCTGCCCGCGTTGCAGGGGCGGATCACCGGGGCCGCCGTGCGGGTGCCGGTGGCCAGCGTGTCCTGCATCGATCTGACCGCGACGCTTGCCACGGACACGGATACAGATGCTCTGCGCGATCTGCTGGGACAGGCGGACAGGGGGGTGATCGGCACTACGGATCTGCCGCTGGTGTCCACCGATCTGCGCGGGCGTCCCGAATCGCTGATCGTTGCCTTGCCGGAATGTATCGCCACCACGGCGCGGCAGGTCCGCGTGTTCGGCTGGTATGACAACGAATGGGGATTTTCCGCCCGGATGATCGACATGGCGGCCCGGATGGGCGCAAGGTAGGGGGGCTGGCGGCCCCCCCGCCTTTCAGGCGTCCCCCCGCGGATATTTTCAACGAGAAGAAAGCCGGACCGTAAAGGGTGTCACGCGGTGTTCCTGCAGGTTCGGCCCGTCACCGATCCGGTCGATCACGGCAAACAGACCCGGCGCGTGCAGCGGCGTCAGCACCCCGTGCCATGTGCCCCGGTGCAGGTTGATCCCCTGACCGGGTGCGGTGACAAAGGCCAGAGGGCTGTCGGGTCTGCCGTCCAGATCGGGGGCCACGATCACAAGAAACGGGTCCTGCGTCATCGGGATAAAGGCCTGACTGCCGTCCGGGTGCCGTTCCAGCAGGTCGCAGGTATAGGGCAGGCTGCGCGGCGTGGCGCGAAACAGGCTGATCCCGGCACGGCCGGTGCCGAAGTCGAGCCGTGCCCGGTTGTGATACCTGTCGCACAGGCCCGCGTTGATGATGCGGTCCGGCGCGCCACCGGTGTCCAGCACATCGCCAAAACCCGCAAAGGCGGCAGCGGTCAGGGGGTGCGCCGTGATGATCACAGCGCGTTCAGGCGCAGGCGCGCGATCCGTTCGACCTGTGCGCAGGCGGTGGCGAATTCTGCCTCGACCGTGTTCTGCAACCGCACCTCGAACGCGCGCAGGATGCTGTCCTTGGTATGGTCGCGCACGGCGATGATGAAGGGAAAGCCGAATTTCGCGACATAGGCCGCATTCGCCTTCTGAAAGGTGTCGCGTTCCGTATCGGTCAGGGCGTCAAGACCGGCAGAGGCCTGTTCGGCGGTGCTGTCGGTCGTCAGACGCCGGGCCGCCGCCAGTTTGCCCGCCAGATCGGGGTGGGCGCGCAGCACCTTCAGCCGCTCTTCGGTCGTGGCGGACCGGAACACGCGGGCCAGTGCGCTGGCCACGCCCGCTGTCGTATCATGGGCCGGACCTAGTTCCAGCCCCTGCGCGCGGTCCGCGATCCAGTCGGAATGTTCGTAGATCCCGCCGTAACGGGCAACGAAATCCGCCTTTGCCATCTGGCTGGGCCTGTCGCGGTGCTGTGGCGGGTGGTGCGTGTGCCAGTGATCTGCAATCTGCGCGCGGGTGGCGAACCAGACGCCGTCATGGCCGCGCGCATAATCCAGAAACCGGCGCAACGCCTCGATCCGGCCGGGGCGACCGACCAGCCGGCAGTGCAGGCCGATGGACATCATCTTCGCCTGACCCTCCTCTCCTTCGCGGTAGAGGGCGTCGAAACTGGCGCGCAGGTAATCATAGAACTGATCGCCCGCGTTGAACCCCTGCGGTGTTGCAAACCGCATGTCGTTGACGTCCAGCGTATAGGGGACAATCAGCTGATCCCGCCCCGCCACGTCGATCCAGTAGGGCAAATCGTCCGCATAGCTGTCTGAAATATAGTCGAATCCTTCTTCGGCAGCCAGACGCACCGTATTGATCGAGGTCCGCCCCTGATAGAACCCGCGCGGACGCTGTCCTGTAACCTCTGTGTGCAGGCGGATCGCGCGCTGGATATGGGCGCGTTCCGTCTCCTCGTGGGCGTCCTTGTAGTCGATCCATTTCAACCCGTGGCTGGCGATGTCCCAGCCTGCGTCCTGCATCGCTTCGACCTGATCGGGGCTGCGGGCAAGGGCGGTGGCCACGCCGAACACCGTGACCGGCAGATCACCCAGCAGCCGGTGCAGCCGCCAGAACCCGGCGCGGGCGCCGTATTCATAGATGCTTTCCATGTTCCAGTGGCGCTGACCGGGCCATGCGCTGGCACCCACGATTTCCGACAGAAAAGCTTCTGATGCTGCATCGCCGTGCAGAATGTTGTTTTCGCCGCCTTCTTCGTAGTTCAGGACGATCTGAACAGCGATTTTCGCAGCCAGAGGCCACGTCGGGTCTGGCGTTTCTGCGCCATAGCCGATCATGTCGCGGGGATAACGTGTCATTTCGGTCTTTCCCTTGGGTCTGGCCGTTTATACCGTCAATTCCGCAGCGCAGGCGAGAGGGCAAAGAATGTATGACATGGCAATCCTGTGGGACTGGTTGGCCTTTGCGGTGCGTTGGACACATGTCATCACCGCGATCGCATGGATCGGGTCCAGTTTCTATTTCATTGCCCTTGATCTGGGCCTGAACCGCAACGTGCCCGGCCCCGCCGACGGCGAGGAGTGGCAGGTGCATGGCGGCGGGTTCTATTACATCCAGAAATATCTGGTTGCGCCCGAATCGATGCCCGCCCATCTGACGTGGTTCAAATGGGAAAGCTATGCGACCTGGCTGTCGGGGGCAGCCCTTTTGATGGTCGTCTATTGGGCCGGGGCCAACCTGTACCTGATCGACCCGGCGCGCGCCGATCTGGCCATCTGGCAGGCGATCGCCATTTCGGCGGGGTCGCTGGCCGTGGGATGGCTGATCTATGACGGGCTGTGCAAATCACCCTTGGGCGACCAGCCCACCGTGCTGATGCTGCTGCTGTTCGTGGTGCTGGTGGTCATGTCCTGGGGTTACAATCAGGTCTTTACCGGGCGCGCGGCGCTGCTGCATCTGGGGGCATTCACCGCGACGATCATGACCGCGAACGTCTTTGTCATCATCATGCCCAACCAGCGGATCGTGGTTGCCGACCTTCAGGCCGGGCGGAAACCCGACCCCAAATACGGCAAGATCGCCAAGCTGCGCAGCACCCACAATAATTACCTGACGCTGCCGGTCATCTTTCTGATGCTGTCGAATCACTATCCGCTGGCCTTTGGAACCCAATACGCATGGATCATCGCGGCGCTGGTATTCCTGACCGGCGTCACCATCCGGCATTATTTCAATTCCATGCATGCCCGCAAAGGCAGGCCCACTTGGACATGGGCCGCGACCGTCGTGATCTTTATCCTGATGGCCTGGCTGTCGACCTTTCCCGGTCACGAGACGTTCGAGCAATCAGAGGCCCGCACCCTGACCCCGACAGAGCAGCGGTTTACCGCGGCTGACGGATTCGCCGACGCCGCCCAGATCGTGCAGGGGCGCTGTTCCATGTGCCACGCCCGCGACCCCGTGTGGGACGGGATCCGTTGGGCACCCAAGGGTGTGTTTCTGGAAACCGACGCCGACATCGCTCGGCACGCGGGCCAGATCTATGTGCAGTCCGCGATCAGTCGTGCGATGCCGCCCGCCAATGTGACAGACCTCAGCGACGCGGACCGGCAGGTGTTGGCCCGCTGGTTCCGCGCCGCGTCGTGACGGGTTATTGGCCGCGACGGCTCATTTCGGCCTGAATGTTGAACCGGCCGTCGTTGATGGCGGCACCCGGTGTCAGATCGTTCAGGATCACCGTCGTCTGTTCGCCCACATTGTCGGTCACGATCCACTGACGCAACTCGATCGGGTTGGCGGTGAACACCAGCTGGATATTGCCGTATTGCGGGTTGGCGGGGTCCTGCGCGGTGATCGTCGTGGTGGTGCCGTCTGACGTATGGCCGGTCACCATCCGGGCCTGCCCCAGATTGACATTGCGTTCCAGAATGATGTTCAGTGGTGTCTGGTTCAGCGGATAGCGGTCGGCGGGGGTATTGGATTTCGGATCGAACACCGCCACCTGTCCACCACCGGCCATGACAAGGCTGTTGTCCGGTGCGTTGTATTCAAACCGGATGCGGCCCGGCCGCTTGATAAATATCTGACCGGTTGACAGCGTGCCGTCACCGTTGATCTGGGTGAAACCGCCCTGCGCGGTCTGAAGCTGGTTCAGATAGCCCGACACGGCATCCAGCGACAATTGCTGCGCCTGTGCGGCACCGCCTGCCAGCGCAAGGGCTGCGGCAGAAAGAAGAAGGGTGCGTCTGTTCATGGCATGTTACCTTGTGTTGCTTGACCCCGATGTAGGGGCGGACATTGCCGTCTTCCATGCCGGTTTCCAGTTTGACATGCGATAACGGACCTTTGCCACCCTCTATCCGCCCCGCGCAATGCGATGCGCCCCGCGTTGCATCATCGGTGCCGCTGCGAGGAACAATGGCGGGGGGTGCCGCATTGGTGTCCGTCAGACAGCGATGCCCTGCATCCCCGCGGATGCGGAATCACCTGTCGCGCATTTACGTCAGGTGGTGCCACGCATCGCCCTCAAAAGGAGCAATTTTATGCCAGATATGTTTGTCGCAGGCCTCGACGGTCAGGCCCGCAAGAAATCCATTGATGTACTGAACGCCAGCCTTGCCGAAACCATCGCCCTGCGCTTGGCGGTCAAGCAGGCGCACTGGAACCTGAAAGGTCCCGGTTTCATCGGCGTGCACGAACTGCTGGATGATGTCTCTGCCCGTCTGGGCGAAAGCGCCGACACCATGGCGGAACGCGTGGTCGTGCTGGGTGGATTCGCCCGTGGCACATTGGAAGTCGTGGCCGACACCGCCCTGATGGACGCCTATCCCGTCGAGGAAAGCGATATCGTGTCGCATATTAAGGCGCTGAAGGATCGTTTCCTGACCGTGGGCGAAAAAGTCCGCAAAGGGATCGAGGAAGCAGGCGATGCAGGCGACGAAGACACCGCCGACGTGCTGACAGAGGTCAGCCGTGCCCTGGACAAGGACGCATGGTTCATCGGGGCGAACGCCCCCGTCTGAACCACGGCCCTGTGATCGGAACGGGTGCTGCCCTTGGCGGCACCCGTTTTCATGTCACCGCTTGCGGCAGGACCGCAATTGCGCGTCATACAGCAGCGCGCGGGCCTCGACCTCGCCCGCGATCCGGATCAGCCAGCTTTTGCTGCGCCACGTGCCGCGCATGTAACCGGACCGCCCGTCGTGATAGGCCAGATACTGGTTGCGCACATCGTGCAGCGGCACGCCCGTTTCGCGCACCGTCGCGGACATGTACCAGCCCATGAAATCGGTGGCGGCGTTGATATCCTCGCGCTTGGCGCGGCGGTTGCCGGATGCCACCAGATATTCGTCCCATGTGCCGTCCAGCGCCTGACTGTAACCCATCGCGGACGACTGGCGTCCGACGGGAATCACCCCCAACGCGTATTGATGCGGCGGGCGGTTGTTGCCGATGAATTTGGACTCTTGGTAAATGATCGCCATCATGGCGGGCATCGGCACGCCATACTTGTCTTCAACCTTCTTGAAGGCGCGCCGGTATTCCGGCCGCTCTGTCAGGATCGAACATGCGTTATCAAGGTCGCGCGGGGCGGAAAACTCGCGGCTGCCACAACTGCCCAGCAACGCAAGTAACACCAGTGCGCGAAAGAAACTGCTCATCTGCCTCTCGCTTTTCGTCTTTTATTTTGTCCAAGGGTAACAAGAAATGCCCGGTTTGGGAACGCTTAAGGTGCAACAGGCCGTTCACGTTTCCCGTCACACGCGGAATTCCGCGTGAGGGGCGCAAGTTCGGACAGACTGTTTCCGCTTTACCTTGCCGCCATTCTGGACTTTTCGTCGCGTTCACGTTTACTAAAGCGGCGGGGGTATGTTTATCCATGTTCAAAACACGCGCTAAATATCACTTGGGCCAGGTCGTCCGTCACCGCAAACACCCCTTCCGGGGCGTCGTGTTTGATGTGGACGCCATGTTTTCCAACACCGACGCCTGGTACGAGGCGATCCCCGAAGAAAGCCGCCCGGCCAAGAACCAGCCGTATTATCACCTGCTGGCCGAAAATGACCAAAGTTTCTATGTGGCCTATGTGTCCGAACAGAACCTTGTCGCCGACTATTCCGGCGAACCCGTCGATCACCCCGATCTGTCAGACCTGTTTGGCCCGTTCGAAGATGGACACTATCCCTTGCAGGTGCAGTTGAACTGACCACTGCCTGTGGATGGACCGGCCCGTCAGTAACGGGCAGGTCCGTTGTTCAATAGCCCAGCGCGCAGCCATCCTTGCGCGGGTCAGACCCACCCAGCAGCACACCGTCATCGCCGATCAGGATCGCCTGCGCGCCACCGATGGCCGTATCCGGTTCAGACACGCTGTGACCCATATCCGTCAGCGCCGCCCGCACCGCGTCGGAATAGCCGCGTTCGACCTTCAACCCGGTTGCATCGGCAAAACTGCGCGGACCGTCGATCGCCGCCTGCGGGTCCATCCCGAAATCCGTGACGTTGGATACGAATCGGGCATGGCCGGTGGACTGATAGGCACCGCCCATCACGCCGAACGGCATCAGGGTCTTGCCATTCTTCTGCAACAGGCCGGGGATGATTGTATGCATCGGGCGCTTGCGCGGCCCTGCCTCGTTCGCGTGCCCTTCGGTCAGGGTGAACCCGGCGCCCCGGTTCTGCATCAGGATGCCGAACCTGTCCGATGCGATGCCCGATCCGAATCCGTGAAAGATCGAATAGATCAGCGACACCGCCATCCCGTCACGGTCCACGACCGTGATATAGATGGTGTCCTTGTGGACCGCTTCTGCCCCCGGCAGATAGGCTGCCATGGCGCGGCGCGGGTCGATCAGTGCCGCCAGCTGCCGTGCAGTATCCATCGACAGCATGTGATCCAGCCGCGTGGTGTGGTCCGGGTCCGCCAGAAACCGGTTGCGCGCATCATAGGCCAGCTTTGTCGCCTCTGCCTCGATATGCACGCGGTCGGCACCCCAGGGGTCCATCGCGGCGATATCGAACTGCGCCAGGATGTTCAGGATCAGGATCGCCGTGGCCCCCTGACCGTTCGGCGGATGTTCCAGCAGGTCCAGCCCGCCATAACCGCCCTGCACCGGATCGCCCCATGTGCAGGCGGTCTGTGCGAAATCATCCAGCGTATGCACGCCGCCCGCAGCGGTCAGCGTGGCGACCATATCGGCGGCGACCTCTCCTTCATAGAAACCCGCGCGCCCGTCGCGGGCAATCCGGCGCAGCACATCGGCCTGATCCGGCGCGCGAAAGATCTGACCCGGCGTCAGCGGTTTGCCGTTCAGCAGATAGCGGTCGCGCGCGCGCCCCTGCAACACGTCGTAATCCATCGCCCAGTCAAACGCGACACGCGGGGCCACCGGGACACCGTGTTCTGCCGCATGGATCGCGGGCGCCAGCGTCGCCGCCAGATCCAGTTTGCCCCAATCGGCAGAAAGCGTGCAGAACGCATCGACAGCACCGGGGACCGTGACCGCCGCCGCCGCGTTCAGCGGCACCGTCTGATAGCCCGCCGCGCGCAAGGTGTCGGCGGAATAAGCAGCCGGTGCGCGCCCCGATCCGTTCAGCGCAAGGACCTTGTCCGTGCCCGCCGGTGACAACAGCACGAAACAATCGCCCCCCAGTCCGGTCATCTGCGGTTCGCAGATCCCCAGCAAAACTGCCCCCGCAATCGCCGCATCCACCGCATTGCCGCCCGATTCCAGAATCTGGATTGCCGTCTTTGCCGCCAGCGGGTGCGATGTGGCACACATGCCGTTTGCCGCAAAGGTGGGCGACCGGCCCGGTATCTGAAAATCGCGCACGAATGATGTTCCTTTTGCCTGTCCTTGCGGAAAGGTGGTCCATTCCGCCCGGAATGACAATCGTGCATCAAAAGAAGGAGAGTGAGGGTCCGGCACCGCGTCACTGGGTGGGGGCTTTGACGACGCGGTGCCGGTGAAGCGTTTGCAGCTACACCCTCTTTGTCACCCTTTCATGTGGCGCAGATATGGCGGCCTTGCGATGCTTTCAGGGCTTTTTCAGGCGACCGATCGGCGCTAGGTCTGGGGCCATGTCCCAGCTTGATTACACAACCCTGTCCCGCACCATCGCCGCCCTGACGCACGGCGAGGATGACCCCGTCGCCCTGATGGCCACCGTCACCTGCGAGGTGCATCACAGCGACGACCGGTTCGACTGGACCGGGTTCTACCGCGTCACCGGCCCCCAGATGCTGAAGATCGGTCCCTATCAGGGCGGCCACGGCTGCCTTGTGATCCCGTTTGCGCGGGGTGTCTGCGGCGCCGCCGCCCGGACCGGACAGGTGCAGCTTGTGCCGGATGTGGATGCCTTTCCGGGCCATATCGCCTGCGCCAGCAGCACACGGTCGGAAATCGTCCTGCCGGTCTTCGGGGCAGGGGGGCAGTTGATCGGCGTCTTTGATATCGACAGCAACCAACCGGATGCCTTTGACGCAGCAGACGCCGCCGGGCTGGCGGCGATCCTGCGGGCGACCTTTGGCCATGTGCGGGTCGCCTGACCTGCCGCAGTGCGGCTGGCGGTCCTGATGGACCTGCAAGGCTGGATCGTCTTTGCCCTGTTCTGGGCTGTCTTTGTGACCACACCCGGACCGAACGCGGTCAACTGCATCACGACGGGGATGGCGGTGGGGTTCGCGCGGGCCTTGCCTGCCGTGGCGGGCATCCTGACACAGGCCTGCCTGTTTCTGGCGCTGTCGGCGGCGGGGATCACGACCCTTCTGACGACGGCCCCGGCGGCCTTCACCATCGCAAAACTGGTGGGGGCTGTCTTCTTGATCTGGACCGGGGTGCGCGGCTGGCTGCGCGCGGCTGACCCTGCGCCGTCCGGCACCGGGTCCGGCGGGTCGATCTATCGCCGGGCCTTTGCCATCGCCACGATCAACCCCAAATCCGTCGCGGGCTATCTGGCGGCCTTTACCCAGTTCATTCAGCCCGGCGTGCCGATCATGGCGCAGATGACCGTCATCGTGCCAACCGCGCTGACGCTGACCGCGCTCAGCTATACCGGCTATACCGCGCTGGGTGCAGGTTTGGGCCGGGCGGCACTGGGGGCGGTGTTCAATGTCTGGTTCCGGCGGGCACTGGCCGTCTGTTTCATCATCTACGGCGTTCTGCTGGGCATCGCCCCTGCGCCCGGCTAACAGGGTGGCACATCCCGTGTGACCCGCAAAAAGGACATGACATGACAGACATCACCCTTCTGGACGGGGGCATGGGGCAGGAATTGGTGCACCGCGCCGGTGACGCGCCGACACCGCTGTGGTCCACACAGGTCATGATCGACCACCCCGGTCTGGTGGAACAGGTCCACGCGGATTATTTCGCCGCCGGGGCCACGGTCGCCACGACCAACACCTATGCCATCCACCACGACCGGCTGGCCGGCACCGGGATGGAAGGCCAGTTCGACAGCCTGCACGCCCGCGCCCTGACTGCAGCGCAGACCGCGCGTGATGCGCATGGGTCCGGGCGCATCGCCGGGTCAGTGGGCCCGCTTGTCGGCAGCTATCGCCCGGACGTGCATCCCGCCCATGCCATCGCGGTGCCGCTTTATGCACAGGTGTCGCAGATTCTGGCACCGGCCTGCGATATCATCATCTGCGAAACCGTTGCGTCCTTGGCCCATGCCCGCGCCGCACTGGACGGTGCCTTGACGGCGGGGCGGCCGGTCTGGCTGTCGATCACCGTGGATGACCGCGACGGGCGTCGCCTGCGGTCGGGTGAACCCGTGGGGGGTATCCTGCCCATCGCCGCCGAAGGGGCCGCCGCCGTGCTGGTGAATTGTTCCGCGCCAGAGGCGATCCACGCGACCCTTGCGATCCTGTCATTGGGGTCATTGCCCTGTGGGGCCTATGCCAACGGGTTCACACAGATCACCAGCGCGTTTTTGCAGCACAAGCCAACCGTCTCGGCTCTGACCAGCCGCGATCTGTCGCCAGAGGTTTATGCCGCCCATGCCATGTCATGGATTGATGCAGGGGCCACCATCGTCGGCGGCTGCTGCGAGGTCGGACCCGCGCATATCCGCGCCCTTGCCAGCGCGATCACCGCCGCAGGCCATACCATCGTCTGACACCCAAAGGGTGTGCATCACCGGGCAGGGGAAACCCGCCCGGTGATCATTGCATTATTCCACGCTGGCGGGGGCCGCGTCGGTGACGCTCACATCGACAGCCACCTGCGGGCCAAGCGCCTGCAACCCTTTCAGGATATCAATGGCATAGGCCAATTGATAATCCTCGTCGCGCAGGGCGGCGGCGGCTTCGGCGCGGGCGCGGTCTTCTTCGATCAGCCGGATTTCATCCTCGCTCAGGCTGTCATTCGACAGGGTGCCACGCAGATCGGCCTCTGACCGCAGGGCGGCGGAGGTGTCATCCTCCTCCTCATCTGCGGTCTCGTCCACGATCGGGCGGGGTTGCTCGACAATAATATCTGGCGAAATGCCAAGGTTCTGGATCGACCGGCCCGATGGGGTGTAATAGCGCGCCGTTGTCAACCGCATCGCACCGCTGCCCTGCAA
>JBBREW010000039.1:0-12671 GCA_038225335.1 Rhodobacterales bacterium | reverse complement strand
CCAGTCGTGTTGCCGGAACATGCGCAGCACGCGCTGGGACAGTTGGGTGGAGGTTGCGAATTTGGTGCCCATGAAGGTCGCGATCTTTGGCGGTTTGTCGGCGCGGCGGGTGACTTCGACGGACATGTCGCGCAGCGATTCATAGCGCACGATTTCGCCGCCGATCAGAAAGGTGTCGCCGGGGGTCAGGGTGGCGGCAAAGGCCTCTTCGACCTCTCCCAAGGGTTTGAAGCCGCCTTTCAGACGGACCTTCAGGGTGTCGGTGTCCTGAATGGTGCCGATATTCATGCGCAGGGCGCGGGTCGCGCGGGGATCGCGCAGATGCCACAGCCCGTCGCGCAATTGCAGGCGTTTCCAGCGGTCATAGGCCCGCAGGGCGTATCCGCCCGTCGCGCAGAAATCGAGGCAGGCATCGAAATCGGCCCGCGACAATGCGCTGTAGGCACCGACCGTGCAGACCTGTGCATAAAGATCGTCGGCAGCAAAGGGACCGGCGCAGGCGCAGATCAGGATATGCTGGCACAGCACGTCGCGGGGACCGGGTCCGGGGGGGTCGCCGTCAAGGTCGTGGTCGCGGGCGGCCTGAAGGGCTGCGACACATTCCACCACCTCGAACCGGTTGGCGGGCACCAGAAGCGCCTTTGACGGTGCATTGTAGCGGTGGTTCGCGCGGCCGATGCGCTGGATCAGGCGTTTTACATTCTTGGGCGCGCCGACCTGAATGACCAGATCCACGTCGCCCCAGTCGATGCCCAGATCAAGGCTGCCGGTGCAGACGATGGCGCGCAGACTGCCCGCGACCATCGCGGATTCGACCTTTTGCCGCTGGTCGCGGTCAAGGCTGCCATGGTGGATGCCGATCGGCAGATCGGTGTCGTTGGCAAGCCAGAGGTTGTGGAAAAAGATTTCGGCCTGCGCGCGGGTGTTGTGAAAGATCAGCGTTGTCTTGTGCTGTTTCACCTGTTCCAGCACGGCCGGGATGGCATATTTCGCGCCACCACCGGCCCAGGGCGGGCGTTCCGCCGTGACCAGCATGGCGATATCGGGGTCGGGACCGGGATCGGCGAACAGGATGTCGCAGGGGTCCGGGTGATGGGCCAGACCGTGGGCGATGCGGGCGGGGTTTTCCACCGTGGCCGACAGGCCGACGCGGCGCAGGCCGGGGGCCATCGCCTGCACGCGCGACAAGGCCAGCATCAGTTGATCGCCGCGCTTTGATTCGGCCAGCGCGTGGATTTCATCCACGATCACCCGCTGGACGCCCGCGAACATGCGCGGCGCATCGTCATAAGAGGTCAGCAATGCAAGGCTTTCAGGGGTGGTCAGCAGGATGTGGGGCGGGTCGGCGCGCTGACGGCGTTTCTGGGTGGAGGAGGTGTCACCGGTGCGATCCTCGATCCGGATCGGCAGGCCCATGTCGGTGACGGGCGTGGTCAGGTTGCGTTTGATGTCGGCGGCCAGCGCCTTGAGCGGCGAGACGTAAAGCGTGTGCAGCCCGCTGTGCGTGCCGTCCGCCAGTTCCGCCAGCGTCGGCAGAAAACCGGCCAGAGTCTTGCCGCCGCCGGTGGGCGCGATCAGCAGCAGGGCGGGGGCTGCCGCGCGGTCCAGCATCGCCTGTTGGTGCGGGTGGACGGACCAGCCGCGTGTGGTGAACCAATCGGCGATGACGGGGGGCAACTGCATGCCCCTGATGTGTGGCGCAGGGGCATGATGGTCAAGCGGTCAGCGCAGGATGTCTTCGTCCTTGACGAACATATTGGCCCAGGCCCGGTCGATCATGTCGGGGTTCATCTGATAGGGGATGCCTTCGAATTCGCAGATCGCGATCATCTGGTCGATCAGAAACACCGGCTGATAATTGGCATATACATTGTCGATCGTGGGATAGAGCACGTTGAGCAGGTGGATCAGGGTGCGTTCGTCCAGCGGCATCTTTTTCTTGCGGGCGACGAGGGCGAAGATTTTCAGGAAATCGGACTGCGACGGACCGTCGATCTTGATCTTGAAAAAGATACGGCGCAGGGCGGCCTGATCGAAGATCGCGTTGGGGTGGAAGTTCGTGGAAAAGATCACGAGGGTGTCGAAAGGCACCTCGAACTTTTCGCCTGATTGCAGGGCGAGGATATCCTTTGATTCCTCCAGCGGGACGATCCAGCGGTTCACAAGGCTTTGCGGGGGTTCCGCCTGTCGGCCAAGGTCATCGACGATAAAGATGCCGCCCGTGGATTTCATCTGCAAGGGTGCCTGATAGGTCCGCGCGACAGGGTTATAGATCAGGTCCAGCATGCTGAGCGAGAGTTCACCCCCCGTGATGACGGTCGGCCGTTCGCAGCGGACATAGCGGGTATCGAACCGGCCCGTGGTGCGCCGCAGGGAATTGGGGTCCTGTTCATCGTCTTCGGCGCTGGAATGGACGATAGGGTCATAGACCGTGATGACCTGACCGGAGTATTCGACGGCGCGCGGCACATAGATCCGGTCCCCCAGCGCATCGCGGATACCGTTGGAAATCGAGGATTTTCCGTTGCCGGGTGGGCCATACATCAGGATCGAACGCCCCGACGACACCGCCGGCCCAAGGTTGGAAATGAGCGCGGGCGGCAGGATCAGGTGACCCATCGCGGTGGTCAGTTGATCGCGGGTGATCTGGATGTTGCGGATCGACTGGCGTTTGATCTGGTCGCGGTAGACGTCCAGCGGGACGGGCATGGCGCCGTAGTATTCCGATTGCCGCAGGGCGTCGCCCGCGCGGTTCCGGCCCGTATCGGTCAGCTGATACCCCATTTCAGCGGTGCCCGAGGATGTAAGGCTGCCCGTCGCTTCGAGGAGGAGCTGGCTGCGGGCCAGATCGACCAGTTCCTGCGTGACGTTGATCGGCAGGCAAACGGCGCGGGACACGGCCGACACCTGTGTCAGGTTCATCCGGAACATCGTCTTGATCAGGATGTCGCGCATCATCGGCAGGGGCAGGGCCATGCCGTCGAGCGTGCGGGGACTTGGTGGGGCCATGACGCCGGTAGTTTGCATATTCAAAATGACCGACCCCTTGCGGAAATCCGGTGCGATGCCCGGTTGCATCCTTGTGTCCGGGGTTTACGGCGAAATCATGGACAAATCGTTTCCAATCCGCGGCGATTGCAGCGCATTGTCACCCGGCGCTGGCGGCCAGTCCCAGATAGACGCACAGCGCCATGGCCAGCGGCAGGCCCATGGGAAAACGGCGGCCTGATGTCCAGCTGGCCCAATCGGGCACCAGACGGCGCAGGGGGGTCATCCGGGCGATGCGGTGCACGGCCCAGCCCACCAGCAGCGAAAGGCCTAGGATATAGAACATCACCCCCGCATCGGGCAGGGCGATCATCGGGGCAGCGGCGGCGGCGAATTTTGCGTCACCGGCACCGACCCCGCCCACGGCGTTCAACACGACGCCAGCGGTCAGCACCACGATCAGATGGACAAAACCCCACAGATAGGCGTCCAGCGGCAGGGCCACGGGGCCCAGCACGACATAGCCCGCCAAGAGCGTCAGTACGGCGTAATTCGTGATCTTCATCCGGGACAGGTCCGTGTAGGCGACCCACAGGGACACCGGCACGGCCACGATCAGGAACCACCATGCGGCGGACGCGGGCAGAGCCATGGATCAGGCGCCGTCCAGCGCCCGCAGGGACCGGGCCGCTTCTTCGAAATGCTGGGGGTGGGTGTCGATCGCTTCTTTCAGCAGCACCTTGCCGGTTGTCACATCGTTCTGTTTGATGGCTGTCAGGGCCATCGTATACAGCAACTGCGCCCGTTCGATCTGCGTCATGGGAACGACGGGCAGATCGTATTTGCGCTGTGCGCCACGGGCGAGGATCAGGTTGTTCTTTGCGGTGAACATCGTGCTGTCCTGCCGCAGCGCGTCGGTGAACAGCCGTTCGGCACCGGGATAATCGCCGCGCGTCAGCTTGGAATAGCCCCAGTTGTTCATCGTATTGGCGGGCGTTGTCGTCAGGCCCACGGCGGTCTGGTAAAAGCTGTCAGCCTTTTCCCACTGTTGCTTGCTGTCGGCGATCATCGCTTCGAGCTTGTAGCGGTTGAAGGTTTCATGGGTCGGCGGCACGGCGTTCAGGGTGGTGGCGGCGGCGTCCCATTGGTTGGACCGGATCTGTGCGTCGGCCAGTTCGACGCGGTCGTCAAGGTTCGATTGCGGATTGGTGATGACCTGCTGCCATGCACCCACGGCCTCTGTTGCGCGATTGGCCCGGACCAGCGATTTGGCCAGACCGCGTTGCAGATCGACCCGGCCCGGTTCATTGGCCACGGCACCGGAGAAATACTTGACGGACTCTTCGGGGTTGCCGACGGTCATCATCACTTCGTTGAGGTTGGTTTCATCGCCGACGTTCAGATCGCGCATGGCGCGCTGCACTTCGGCATCGCCGCTGCGTTCGCCGCAGGCGGACAGGGCCAGCGTCGCTGTCAGACATAGTATGACGGTGTGGCGCATATTTGTGCGTCCTTTCCTGCTGCTGCCTCAAAGCGGTTCGATGGTATCGCCGTCGCTCCGCCGGACCAGTTCATAGGTCTCGTTTTCTTGTGATGGATCATAAATAACGGCATCGCGTTTGGCGAGCGCCAAGCGCAGGTTCTGCCGGATATCATCGGAATTGCCGTTGTCCGTGGCATAAGCGCGACGGAAAACCTCTGCCGCTTCGGCAAAGCTGTTCTTTTCCATCAAAAGGACGCCCAGATTGTTCCACGCGGGCGGGAAATCCGGCGCCTCGACCGTGGCGCGGCGCAGCAGACCTTCGGCCTGACCCAAACGCCCAAGACGCAGGTTGGCGGACCCCAGGGCGGACAGGGTGTCGACGTTCAACCCCTGTTGACCCGCGGCCCTTGTATAGGCGTTCAGCGCCAGTTCGTATTCGCCAGCCGCCATCAGGCGATGCCCCACCAGCAGGCCGTCCACATCGCTTTCACCGGCCACACCTGGCGCATAGACACCGTCCCCTGACGCACCAAAGCCGCCTGCGCTGCAGGCGGCCAATGATACAAGCAGGGCCACGGCAAGGCCTGCATGGCGCAGCGTCATCCTAATTACTGTCCTGTCCCCATGCTTTGCGAAATGCCATAGATGGATGGTCCGATCAGGATGAGCAAAAGTGGCGGCACGGTCAACATCATCGTGGCGAGTGTCATCTTTGTCGGCAGCTTGTTCGCCGCTTCTTCGGCCTTCATCACGCGTTTGTCACGCATTTCAGCCGCATAGACGCGCAGGGCATCGGCGATGGACGTGCCGAACTGCTGGCTTTGGATCAGCACGGTGCAAAAGCTGGTGATGTCGCTGACACCGCAGCGTTCGGACATGTCGCGCAGCACGGCTTCCTTGCCTTTGCCGGCTTTCATTTCCTGGCTGACGATTTCAAATTCCTGCGCCAGATCCGGAAAGCCTGACCGCAATTCGCGGGCCACGCGCAGGATCGACTGATCAAGGGACTGGCCAGCCTCGACGCAGACCAGCATCATGTCCAGACTGTCGG
The DNA here is from genome assembly GCA_038225335.1 of Rhodobacterales bacterium. Classification (GTDB taxonomy): domain Bacteria; phylum Pseudomonadota; class Alphaproteobacteria; order Rhodobacterales; family Rhodobacteraceae; genus Loktanella. Next base: position 7,149 of record JBBREW010000039.1, on the reverse strand, counting down.
GAAAGCCGTGTTCGATCGCTTCCTTGCGCGAGGCAACCCGGCGGGTGATCCAGTATTTGGGCAGGAAATAACCGACAAACCCCGGGCCGAGCAGCATGATCATCAGGTTCTGCGAGGTCACGTCTTCGGTCTGCATTTTCAGCAAGGCATAAAGACCGCCCAGAACCAGCCCGACAATCGCCAGAGCGAACTGCGAGAAGTGAAAGAAGCGGACGGCGTTCTTGCTTTTGTAACCGGCCTGCAAAAGTTTCAGCTTTGCGGCGGAGTATTCCTTTGCATCCTGCGGTTCGAGAAAGTTCGCAAACTTTTCCAGCTTGTCACGGCTGGTGGAGGCGCGCAGGCGTTCGGTTTTTGCGGTTGCCTTGGGCTGGGACACGCGGTTGGCAGCCTGAAAGCGGTCCAATGGGTCTTCGGGGCGTTTCAGCAGGACAGGCAAGGTTGCCAGCACCATCATGACGCCCAGCATGCCGATCAGCATCAGACCGCCGTAGGGGCCCAGCATGTCTGTCAGCATGACGTTAAAGGAATTCAGAAAATTCATGACGGCCCCCTAGACCTTGATGTTCACAAGTGCGCGCATGACGATCAGGTTCAGCACCAGAAAGCCCGCAACGACAAGGCAGGCCGGGATGAAGATCGGCTTGTCCATGACGGCGTCGAAATAGTTGGGCTGGATCATGTTGATCGCGATCAGCGCCAGCAGGGGAAAGGCGGACAGAAGTTTGCCGGACCATTTCGCCTCTGCCGTGATGGCGTTCACCCGGCGGAACAGGCGGAACCGCGACCGGATCACCTTTGACAGACCATCAAGGATTTCGGCCAGATTGCCGCCCGAGGTCTGCTGGATCGTGACCGCCACGGCCAAAAAGCGCAAATCCTGCATGTCCAGCCGTTCCGCCATCGCCTTGAGCGTTTCGCCCATGTCGCGGCCATAGGCGGCCTCGTCCGAGATGACGCCCATTTCTGTGCCCAGCGGGTCCGCGATTTCCTTGGCGACGATCTGGACCGCAGAGGAGAAGGGATGCCCGACCCGCAGGCTGCGGACCATCAGTTCGACGGCCTCTGGCAATTGTTCTTCCATCAGGGCCATGCGTTTCTTGGCCTTGCCGCTGATCCAGACAAACACGCCGCCGATCCCCATGCCTGCGGCGATCACGGCGCGGGTGGGGGGGGCCACTTCTGTCATCGCAGTCAGGCCGGCAAAGGCCAGCACACTGACGCCTGCCATGACCATCATGATCTGCGGCGGGGTGAAGGCGATGTTGGCGCGCTGCGCCTTGGCGGCCAGAATGGAATAGAGCGGGATGCTGCGCGAATTCATGTGCTGGGTCATCTCCTTGCGGAGTTGTTCCAGCACCTGTTCGCGGTTGCCGCCTTTTTCCAGCAGTTCCAGCCGGCGGTTGACCTTGCCGTTCATGCTGATGGATTTGCCGAACAGCACCAGATACAGGCCCTGCACCAGCGCGATGACGGCGGCAAAAATGACGATATAGATGATCGGTTGGGCCGAGATCATGATGAGTTACTCCGCAACCAAGGGTTCGAAAATCTGCGGCGGCAGGTCATAGCCCCACAGTTTGAAGCGGTCGGAAAAGTGGCTGCGCACGCCGGTCGCAGTGAAATGCCCGATGATCTTGTTTTCGGGCGTCAGGCCGATGCGCTGGAACTTGAAGATTTCCTGCATGGAAATCACGTCGCCTTCCATGCCGGTGATTTCGGTGATCGAGGTCATGCGGCGCGATCCGTCCTGCAGGCGGCTGGCCTGAACGATCAGGTTCACAGCCGATGAAATCTGGCTGCGCATCGCCTTGATGGGCATTTCGATGCCCGCCATGGCGATCATGTTTTCCAGACGGCTGACCCCGTCGCGGGCAGAGTTGGCGTGGATCGTGGTCATCGACCCGTCGTGGCCGGTGTTCATAGCCTGCAGCATGTCGATGACTTCCTCGCCGCGGGTTTCACCGACGATGATCCGGTCAGGACGCATCCGTAGGGCGTTTTTCAGACAGTCGCGCTGGGTGACGGCACCCTTGCCTTCGACGTTGGCGGGGCGGCTTTCCATGCGGCCGACGTGAACCTGTTGCAACTGCAATTCGGCGGTGTCTTCGATGGTCAGGATGCGTTCATCATTGGCGATGAAGGACGACAGCGCGTTCAGCGTCGTGGTCTTGCCCGACCCCGTGCCGCCCGACACGATGACATTCAGGCGCGTGGCAACGGCGGCCTGAAGATAGGCGGCCATTTCTTCGGAAAACGCGCCAAACCGCACCAGATCGTCGATGCCGAGCTTGTCTTTCTTGAACTTTCGGATCGACACAAGGCTGCCGTCCACCGCGATCGGGCCGACCATGGCGTTGAAACGCGATCCGTCGGCCAGACGGGCATCGACATAGGGATTGCTTTCATCGACGCGGCGGCCAACGGCGGACACGATCTTGTCGATGATCCGCAACAGGTGCTTTTCATCCTTGAAGGTGATGTCGGTCAGTTCGAGTTTACCGCTGCGTTCGACAAAGATCTGGCGCGGGCCGTTCACCAGAATATCGTTGACGGTGTCGTCTTTCAGCAGGGTTTCAAGCGGGCCAAGGCCCTTCACCTCGAAAAACAGATCCTGGGTCAGCTGGGCGCGTTCGTCGCGGTTCAGCACAAGCCCCATTTCTTCGAGCGTTTCGGTGGCGATCGCGTTGATTTCGGTGCGCAGATCGGCTTCGCTGGCGTTTTCAAGGGCCGCGAGGTTCAGGTTGTCCAGCAGCGCCTTGTGAAGATCAAGTTTGATTTCGCCCAGCCGTTCCTTGCGCTTCTTGTCGCGGTCGGCCACGGGCACGTCTGCGCCGCGGGACGGCATGGCCTTCATCAAGGTTTTGCGCGGCACCTCTTGGGCGGCGATTGTGGCGATGGCGGTGGCTGCGGGTTTGGCCACGGCGCGTTCCGGCGCGCGTTGCGGCACCTGTGGTCCGTTGCCCGGTTTCTTGAATTTGGAAAACATGACAGACCCGTCCCTTATGCTTTTGCTGCGACGTTGTCGGCCTGATTGACCGCGTGAACAGAGGCGGCCAGTTTGGCAATTTCCTTGCGGACCGCGTTCTTGGGCGCATTGACCGAAAGGGGTGTGCCGTGGTCACCGGTCTGCGGCACCTGCTTGCCGCCGTCGGGCAACTGCACCTCTATGGCGATGCCAAGGCTTTCGCCCAGCCGCTTGACCCGCGCCTTGCCGTTCAGGTCGGTGAAACCCGGTGCGCGGTTCAGCACAAAGCGCAGCTTTTCAAAAGGCAAATCCTCGGATTGCAGGGCGCGTTTCAGCCGCAGGGTGTTCTGGGCCGACCGCATGTCCAGTTCCAGCGTGGCGAAATAGACGTGCGATGCCTCCAGCACGGTCTGGGACCATTCGACCATCGTGGATGGCATGTCGATGATGACATAATCGAAATTCGTGCGCGCCAGTTCCAGCAGGCGCCCAATGTCGGCCGGGCTGACCATGTCCAGCGGGATCATGTCGGTGGGGGCCGTCATGACGTGCAATTTCTGGTCGTAGGACAACAGCGCCTGCATGAAGGATGTGCTGTCCATCGATTCCGTGTCCGACAGCAATTCCAGGACGGCTTCGCGGCGGGGCAGATCAAGATAGGTCGAGGCGGTGCCGAATTGGAAATCAAGGTCCAGCAGGCAGACGCGCTGCGGCTTTGCCTTGTCCACATTGACCAGTTCCCAGGCCAGATTGACCGCCAGCGTCGTGGCCCCGGTGCCGCCCGCCATGCCATGCACGGCGATCAGCACGCCATCCTGGATGCCTGTCGCCTTGAGCGTGTTTTTCAATTCCGGTGAAATCGGCATTTCCGTTGGGGGGGTCAGGACCCGTTCGATGGCGTTCGCCAGCTCGTGTTCCGGCAAGGGGTAGGGCACGAATTCGTCGCCGCCTTCGCGCAGCAACTGGTGCAGGGCGCTGGGGCTGACATCCTCTGTGATCAGAATGACCTTGATTTCCAGTGATTTGGCCGCCGTGATGATGGCTGTGATCAAGGCGAGGTCGTTTTCGTCCTGGGCATCCATCGCCACGGCCAGAAATTGCAGGTCGGCGGCATCCGGTTGGCGCAGAAACGCCAGTGCGTCCTGAAACGACAGATCCCCCCACCGTTCACCCAGTGCCGTTTCCATATCCTCGATCAAAAGGTCGAAGATCTGCACATCGCGGCTGACGGTGCAGGCCACGAGGGAGGGGCTTCCGGATTTCAATACGGCGGTGCTGGTCATCGCGGGCGTCCTTTTACATCGGGCGCGGCGCGGGCTGGCAAAACCGGGTCAGACCGACCCGCAACGCTGACCCGGTGCTGTCAGCCTTGCCTGCATCTTGCAGGACATGACTTGCCCGTTGCACAGCATTTGCACGTCAATCGTGTCGAGATTTGGACGAAAATCGCATGATTATGCGGTCAAGCGCGACGATCCTGTCATCGCTGCCGGGACTGTTGACGCAAACCCGCGAGGCTTGCGTCACAGGTCTGTTATTATTCGGCTCCGCCGCCGCCTGCACCACCGCCACCGTCAAGCACGCTTGTCACGGTTGTCGGGGGGACGGCGCTGGCCACGTATTCGCGGAAAATGACGGCCGCGTATTTGCCATTCAGCAACATCGGCGCACCACCGACGAAACCGGATACTTCGGTCACGGTGCGGCGGTTCTGCTGTTCGGGTCCCGGTGTTGCAATGACAGGCCGCGTTTCACCAAAAGAGGCGAGGGCTTCGAGCCGGGAGCGGGACACACCCTGTGTCGTCAGATAGTTGACGACCGCCGTGGCACGCGCCAGCCCCAGCCGTTGATTATAGGCGGCACTGCCGACCAGATCGGTGTGACCGTAAACGCGGAACCGGATTTCCGGGAACTGTCTGATCCAGTTGGCTTGCGTGGTCAGGGTCGCCCGCGCCCGGCTGTCGAGGGTGCTGGAATTGAAGGCAAAGGTGACCGTGCTGTCCACCTCTGCGGCGAACCGCTGGCCCAGGGCCTGTGTGGCGGACGACGGGTCAATCATGGCCTGCTGATTCATCTGGGTGGCGGCCCCGAAGGTATCGCCGACGATGTCCTGACCCGCAGGGGCATTGAATGTTGCAGAGGGCGCGCACCCCATCAGGATCAGGGCGGAGAGGCTGCTTGTCAGTGTCAGTTTCATGATGCGCCTATTCCATCACATAGCCGTAAGAGCCGCTGAAATCCTGCCGGGCCACTTCGCCGGCACCGCCAGCCTGTGGCGCACGGTCGGCGGATACGCGACCGAACAGGAACATGTCGCGTTCCGACGGGGGCTGCACGCGGTCGGTGGGCAGGGCCAGTGTCTGACCGCGGGTCGGGGTCACCAGATGCGGGGTCACGATAATGACCAGTTCGGTCTGACGGCGCGAGTATTCGACGCTGCGGAACAGCGCGCCCAGCACGGGAATGTCACCCAGCCATGGCACCTGACCGTTCAGATTTGTGAAATCGTCCGACAGCAGGCCAGCGATTGCGAAACTTTCACCGTCGCGCATTTCCACGGTGGTCGAGGTTTCGCGCCGCCGGAACGCATCGACGGTAAATCCGTTGGCCGTGAACCCGTTCGATGGGTCGATGGACGACACCGCCGCCATCAGTTCGAGGTTGATGATGTCGCCGTCGATCACCCGCGGGATAAAGCTCAGCTCTACGCCGAAAGGTTTGAATTCGATGGAAATCTGGCCGCCGTCCTGCGCCACGGGCACGGGGTATTCGCCACCCGCCAGAAACTTTGCCTCTTGCCCGGACAGGGCGGTCAGGTTGGGTTCTGCAAGGGTCCGCACGACACCGCGGGATTCGAGCGCCTCCAGCAGGATGCCGACCTCTAGCCCGCCCGCGTTGAAGCCGAAGAGGAACGCCCCGTTGTTGCCATTGCTGGCGGGGGTAGAGCCGTTCAGACCGGCCCCGGCCGCGCCAGAGCCCACAAGCGTGCCTGTGCCGCTGCTCGTGCCAAGGTTGCCACCAAATCCGGTGCCCTGTGCCGCGATGGAGGATGACAGCGATTTGCTGACCGCGCGCTGCATTTCGGCAAAGCGGACCTTCAGCATGACCTGCTGGGTGCCGCCCACGCTCATCAGATTGGACACCCGTTCGGGCGCATAGCGTTCGGCCAGTTCCAGCGCGCGGTCAAGCCGGGCGATGCTGGACACGGTGCCTGACAGCACGATGCCATTGTTGGCGGTCCGCACTTCGATGGGTTCGCCGGGCAGGATCTGTTCCAGACGTTCCTTGAATTCGGCGATGTCGGGCGTCACCTGCACTTCGACGTTGCTGATCAGCCGCCCGTCCGCGCCAAGGATCGTCATCGTGGTGCGACCCGGTTCCTTGCCCAGCAGATAGATCGTCCGATCCGACAGCGAGGAGATGTCCGCGATGCCGGGGTTTGCGATCGAAATTTCGGTAAAGGGTTCATCGCTTTCGACGACGATGGCGCGGTTCATGGGAACGGCCAAAGGCGCTGTCGCAGCCCCGCGCAGGACGCGCAGGGTTTCAGACGTGGCGGGAACCGGAACGGTCACAAGTAACATTGCAAGGCTCGCAACTGCGGCCTTTAAAAATCTGTCATAGCTCATTGTGACCTGCCTCTCCGATCACGCGTCAGTGGAAATTATATTCCATCATTGCAGTCACCATGACCGGAACCCAAGATTATTGCAATAATCAATGGTTTGTGACCCGTTGTTGCTGTGGATAAACCGCAACAGACCCGAATTTTGCGTGGTTTTCTGCATGTTTCGACCTGAAACACGCCGTGATAGGGGGGGCGTCCCCCGCCGATCCGACGGGGGAGGATGGCTGGATCAGTTGGTGCAGGCGATTTCCATCTGCACGGTTTCGGTGCCGCGCCGCACGGTGGTATAGCAGGCCTGCTGGGGCGCTGCCGGGGCAGCCATGGGGGTTTCGGCGATCATGACCGGCGCTTCGGGGGCGGCGGGCAGGGTGATGGCCTGTTCTCCGTCAGAGACGGCATTTTCCGCCGCTTCCGATCCCACGAGGGACAGGCTGAGTTTGCCTTTCGACTGTGCCTGCGCCAGACGGGCGACATCCTCTGGGCTGACCTGCACGGTGACGGTGCTGGGGATTTTGGTATCGACGCGGTTCTTGTCGGTGCTTTGGTCGATGGCAAC
>JBBREW010000038.1:0-12791 GCA_038225335.1 Rhodobacterales bacterium | reverse complement strand
TCGGCCAGCACATCGGCGATGGCGGCGCGGGACGGCTGGGCGATTTCGGCTGCATGGGACTGCAGGGCGGGTTGCAGGTCCTGGGCCAGTGCGGTGTGGCACAGGCCGGACAGGAAAATGACAAGAGCCGGCAGGCGCAGCATGGCGTTCTTTCACATGATGGGATCGGGCAGGGGGGGAAGCGTGGCGGGCGCACGGCGAGAACCGCCATGCGCCCGGACCGCATCAGTAGTTAGAGGTCAACTGGACGCAGGTTTCGGTTTCGGTGTTGTACATGCCGCACTTCAGGTCCTTCCAGTCGCTGGTCAGAACAGCGCTTTCCGGCAGAAAATCGGTCCATGCGTCACCGGGAACCGGGTCCGTCTGGCTGATGATGTCGAATTGTCCATCGGCACGGATTTCGCCGATCAGAACGGGTTTCGTCAGGTGGTGGTTGGGCAGCATTTCCGCGACGGTGCCTGTCAGGCTTGGGAATGTCTGACCGATCATCGCATCGGACACGGCGTCCACATCGGTGGTTCCGGCCTGCTCGACCGCCTGCACCCACATGTTGAAACCGATGTAATGCGCTTCCATCGGGTCGTTGGTCACGCGGTCGGTATTGCCGATGAAGTCATGCCATTTGGCGATGAAATCGGTATTTTCGGGGGTTTCGGCGGACATGAAGTAGTTCCATGCGGCCAGATGCCCGGCAAGGTTGGTGGTGTCCAGACCTGACAGCTCTTCTTCACCGACCGAAAAGGCGACGACGGGAATGTCATCGGCGCTGACGTTTGCGGCGGCCAGTTCCTTGTAGAAACCGATATTGGCATCGCCGTTAATCGTGCTGATGACACCGACCTGCTTGCCGTCCTGACCCAGTGCCACGACATCGCCCACGATGGTCGCCCAGTCAGACTGGCCAAAGGGGGTGTAGTTGACGAAAATGTCTTCTTCCGCGATGCCGTTGTCCATCAGGTAAGCCTGAAGGATGTTGTTCGTGGTGCGCGGATAGACATAGTCGGTGCCCAGCAGCGCGAATTTTTCAACGCCGAGTTCTTCCAGAAAGTAATCCACGGCAGGGATGGCCTGCTGGTTCGGAGCGGCACCGGTGTAAAAGACGTTCTTGGACGATTCTTCGCCTTCGTACTGGACGGGGTAGAACAGCAGGCCGTTCAACTCCTCGATCACGGGCAGCACGGATTTGCGGCTGACCGATGTCCAGTTGCCAAAGATGACGTCGACGTTGTTCACGGTCAGCAGTTCACGGGCCTTTTCCGCGAACAGCGGCCAGTCGGACGCCGGATCGACGACGACCGCTTCGATCTGGCAACCCAGAAGGCCGCCTGCGGCGTTCTGCTGTTCGACCAGCATCAGCATGACGTCTTTCAACGTGGTTTCCGAAATGGCCATCGACCCGGACAGCGAATGAAGAACGCCGACCTTGATCGGATCGGCGCAGTCCTGTGCGCTGGCGAGTGTTGTGGTGGCAAGAAGGGCTGCGGCTACACCGCTGGCCAGCAAGATCTTATGTGTCACGTGAATATCCCCCATATGCGGCTGCGCAGGGCATGGAATGATCCATGCCCGCCTGTCCGCGGGTGTGTGACCGGGACGGCAGCACGATTGTTGTGCGCGACGCAGTGATCGACCGGATGGCCTATCACACGACGCGATGCCGCACTGCGGCACGTCCGGACTGTGCGTCGGCCAAAAACCAAGTTCCCGCTAAAACCGGGGCACGACGGTGCGACGCGGCGCTAATGGTGAAATCGTCAGCGGTTTTGGCAGCGAGTGCCTGATAATTAAGCGTATTGAGAGGCGGGGCGTAGTATTGCGGGCGTTCGCAGCCTCAGACGCCCCGACAGGCCATGGTCCGGAATGCACAACACCGCCCCAAGGGGCGGTGTCGATGTCGGCCATAAACCATGGCGGTGTGTCAGGTGTCGGCCTGCGTCGCCCAGACCTTGTCCGTGGGGGGTTGCGGTTTTTCCGGACGGTCCCGCAAGCGGTGGATCTGCACCTTGCCGATGAAATGCGCACTGACGGGTGTCGTCACGAACAGGAACGCCATGACCAGTACTTCGTGCAGCGAGGGCGCACCCATGGCAAAGGCATGCACGATCGACGCCATCAGCAACGACCCGACCCCCAGCGTTGACGCAAGCGTAGGGGCGTGAATCCGCGAGATGGGATCAGCAAGGCGCAGCAGCCCGACGGACCCCGCCAGCGTGAACAAGGCCCCCAGCACGATCAGGCTGGCGGCAAGATAATCCAGAATGACAGCTGTTTCGATCATTCGATGATGTCCCCCCGCAGCACGAATCGGCACAGGGCGACGGTGGACACAAACCCCAGCATCGCGATGATCAGCGCGCTTTCGAAATAAACCTGCGTGCCCCAGAAAATCCCGCTGAGCACGATGAGCGCAATGGCGTTGATGACCATGGTATCAAGCGCCAGAATCCGGTCGCCCACATCGGGACCGCGCAGCAGACGGATCATCGCCAGCACCTGTGCCAGACCCACGGCACCGATGGCAAAATAGACGGCAAGGGCTGTCATTCGAAAATCTCCTTCAGGCGGCGTTCGTAGCGTGACTTGATATCGTCGCGCACGGCGTCCACGTCGGGCGCGTGAAAGGCATGGATCAACAGCGCGCTGCCGTCCGCTGACAGATCCGCGCTGAGCGTGCCGGGTGTCAGGGTGATGGTGCCCGCCAGAATTGTGATCGCCTCTGGCGTGCGCAGATCAAGCGGGATGACGATCCATTCCGGTTGCAGCCGCCGTTCGGGGCGAAACAGGATCAACCCTGCGACGGTCACGTTGGATATGACGATGTCGCGCATGACGATCAGGCAATAGAGCACCATCTTGATCGGGCGGGCGACGGGCGGACGATCCGGCCAATAGGCCGCCGTGGCGATCGGGATCAGGATGCCAAGGATCAACCCGAACACCACGGTGCCAAGGCCCAGCACGTTGTTCAGCAGGCACCAGACGATGGTCAGCGTGACGGTCAGCAGCGGGTGCGGCAGCAACCGGCGTGTCAGACGGGCGGGCATGTCAGCTGTCCTCCTCTGTCGGCAGGGGTGCGGCCTCTGCGTCGGGTACTGCGATCGCGCCACTCTCTTTGGGATCTAGCAGCTGTTTGCCCGGTGCCAACAGGACGGCGTCGATATAGGGCTGTGGTGCGAACAATTGCGCCGCCGTGGCGTCAAGGGACCGATGGACGGGGCCTGCAAACACGGTCAGGCCCACCATCGCAGCCAACAATCCGCCGGTGGCGATCATCGGCAGGGGGGCGGTCGCCACGGCAGGTTCCGGGATATTGGCGATGTCATCCTCGTGTTCCTTGCGCGTGGGCGCAACAAGTCCGACCTGATGCGAGCGCCAGAAAATCTGGCTTCCGGCGCGGGCGAACCCCACGACAGCGACCAGCGACCCGATCAGAACCGCAGCCCAGACCCACCAGACCAAGGGCGATGCGCCCGCGGCGTCAAGGATCAACAGCTTGCCGATAAATCCTGACAGCGGTGGCAGGCCCGTCATTGCGATGGCTGCCACAAAGAACATGCCAGCGACCAGCGGACCGCCAGAGATCGGCGACGCATCGCGCAGATGCACACCCGCCGCACCACGCCTGTCCTGCAGCACATCCACAAGCAGGAACAGCGCCGCCGCAGCCAGTGTCGAGTGCAGCGCATAATAAAGTGCGGCCGCGATCCCGTCGGGGGTGAACACCGCGACAGAGGCGAGCAGCATCCCCATGGACCCGATCACCGAAAACGCGACCAGACGGTCGATCCGCGTCGCACCCAGCACGCCGATCATGCCAACCGCCAGCGTCACGAGTGCGGCAGGCAGCAACCATGTGTCAAACAGACCCTGAGTCGCGACAAGGTCGGGTGGGAATACTAGTGTATAGATACGGATGATGCCGTAGGCGCCCACCTTTGTCATGATCGCAAACAGGGCGGCGACGGGGGCCGGGGCCTCTGCATAGGCGCCGGGCAGCCAGAAGTGCAGCGGCAGCACCGCCGCCTTGACCGCGAAGACCAGCAGCAACAGCACCGCAGCGACGCGCAGGCCTGCGGTATTGGTCGCATCCAGCGATGCAATGCGCTGTGCCAGATCGGCAAAGTTCAGCGTGCCTGTCTGGGCGTAAAGCGCACCCAGCGCAAACAGGAACAGCGTCGATCCCAGCAGGTTATACAGCACGTATTGCGTGCCCGCCCGGACCCGTGCGGCACCGCCGCCGTGGATCAACAGGCCATAGGACGCGATCAGCAGAACCTCGAAAAAGACGAACAGGTTGAAGGCGTCGCCGGTCAGGAACGCACCGGCCAGCCCCATCAGCTGAAACTGAAACAGCGGATGGAAATGCACGCCGCGTTTGTCCCAGCCGGACCCCATGACATAAAGCAGCACCAGCGGCGCCAGCGTCGCCGTCAGCAGCAGCATCAGTGTCGACAACCGGTCCGCGACCAGCACGATGCCAAAGGGGGCCTGCCAGAACCCCAGCTGATAAATGCTGATCGTGCCGTCGGATGCCTGCCAGAACAAACCGATGGACAAGGCCAGCAGACCCAGCGTGCCCGCGAATGAAAAGACCCGCTGCAACACCAGATGGTGACGCGCCGCCAGCACAAGGATCGCCCCCAGCAAGGCAGGCAGGATAACGGGGGCAACAAGCCAATGGTTCATCGGGCTGCCCCCTTCGTCTTGGGCGCGGCTCCGTCCGCGGCCCCATCGGGCACGTTGACCAGATCATCCTGGCTGCTGAGCCATGATCCCAGCGCCATGATGACGACAACCGCCGTCATGCCGAACGAAATCACGATGGCCGTCAGCACCAGCGCCTGCGGCAAAGGGTCTGCATAAACGTCCACACCGTCGCGCAGCACCGGCGGCACATTGATCGCCAGACGACCCGATGCGAAGAGGAACACGTTGACCGCATAACTTAGCAGGGATGTGCCGATGATGACCGGAAAGGTCCGCAGGCGCAGGACCATATAGATGCCGGCGGCTGCCAGCGCACCGATCGCGGTGGCCACAAGAAATTCCATGATCAGCTTTCCTTTTTCGCGGCGGCGGCATCGCGCGATGGTTCGATGTCCATCGCGTGTTCGCTGACCTCTGTGCCGGCCCTGCGGGCCAGCCTTGAAAAGCTTTCCAGCGACAGCATGACCGCGCCGACGACCGCAAGGAACACGCCAAGGTCAAACCCCATGGCCGTCGCCAGTTCGAATTCGTTCATCGGCGGGATGCGGAAATATCCAAAGGCAGAGGTCAGGAACGGTGCGCCGGCAAACCATGCGCCGATGCCCGTCAGCCCGGCGATCAGCACACCGGCACCGATCACCCCGTGATAGGGGAACCGCTGCCGCTGTTCGGCCCATGCCAGACCGGATGCCAGATACTGGACCAGCACCGCAATCGCCACGACAAGACCCGACACGAAACCGCCCCCCGGTTCGTTGTGACCGCGCAGAAAGATATAGACGGCCACCATCAGCACGATGGGCATCATCACGCGGGTCAGGACGACCATCATCATCGGATGCGCGTCGCCTGCCCGCTTTTCCGCCAGTTTGCGGTTCAGCAGGCGGGCGCGGACGGGACCGTGAAGCAGCGCCTCTGTCAGGGCATAGATGACCAGTGCGGCCACACCCAGCACGATGATTTCGCCGTAAGTATCAAAACCCCGGAAATCCACGAGGATCACGTTCACCACGTTGTCGCCACCGCCGCCGATATAGGAATTGGCAAGGTGGTAGTCCGCAATTGACGGGATCGGCACATCGGTCATCAGGATGGTCCAGGCCAGCGCCGCCACCGCGACACCGCCAAGGACGGCGATGCCTGCGTCACGCACACGCCGCAAGCCGGTTGATTCGACCGGGGTCTGGTTGGGCAGGAAATTCAGCGCCAGCAACAACAGGATGATCGTCACCACCTCGACCGAGATTTGCGTCAAGGCCAGATCGGGCGCAGAGAAGAAGTTGAAGCTGACCGACACGATCAAGCCGACGATCCCCATCAGGATCAGCACGGCAAGGCGGTTGCGCTGGATCAGCACAAGGGCCGCCAATGCTGTCAGCAGGACGCCCCACAGGACCACCGCGACCGGTGTGACCGGTTGCAGATCACGGGTCGGTCCGGTGAAGCTGCCGGTGAACCATGCGTGAACCGCAAGGGCGACAATCGTCACGACCATGATGGCCGCCGACCGGGTGAAATTGCCATCGTGCAATCTGCGGCTGAACCCGCCAGCGGCGCGCGCCAGCCCTGCGATCAGCGCGTCGAACATGGTCTTCGCCTCTGGCCGGGGCACGGCGTTCCATGTCCATGCCAGCGGACGATACAGCCCGAGCAAGAGGGCACCGCCCACCACGGCGATCCCCGACATCATCAGCGCGGGGGTCACCCCATGCCACAACGCCAGATACTGTTCGGGCATCGGGGCCGTGCCGCCGACGACGGCAGATGTGACAAGCCGGACGAAGGGTTCGGCCAGAAACGGGGCCACGCCAAGGCCGATCACCGGTATCATCAGCAGCGCAGGCGAGAACCACAGGCCCGGTTTGGGATCGTGCGGCGCGGCCGGGTAATCGGTGCGTTCTGCCCCCAGAAAGGTGTGACCGATCAGGCGGAACGAATAAGCGGCGGAAAACAGCGCGCCCAGTGTCGCCACGATGGTAACCAGCATCGGGTTGCCGAACAGCGTGGTATAGGTCGCTTCTTCCAGCATCATTTCCTTTGACACAAAGCCGTTCAGCAGCGGAATCCCCGCCATCGACAGACCGGCCAGCGTGGCAAGGGCAAAGGTGATGGGCATCGCATGGCGCAACCCGCCAAGGCGGCGCATGTCGCGGGTATGCACGCCGTGATCGACGATGCCCGCGACCATGAACAGGGCGGCCTTGAAACTGGCATGGTTCAGGATGTGGAACACCGCAGCCATCGCGCCGAATGTTGTGCCCGTGCCGAGCAGAAAGCAGATCAGACCCAGATGGGATACGGTCGAAAAGGCCAGCAGCGCCTTCAGGTCGTCCTTGAAGAAGGCAATGAACGCGCCCAGCACCATGGTGATCAGGCCGACGGAACAGACGAGCGTGACCCAGATGTCGGTGCCGGACAGCACCGGCCACAGCCGCGCCATCAGGAACAGACCCGCCTTTACCATGGTGGCAGAGTGCAGATAGGCCGACACGGGGGTGGGTGCGGCCATCGCGTGCGGCAGCCAGAAATGGAACGGGAACTGCGCGGATTTCGTGAAACACCCGGTCAGGATCAGCAGCAAGGCCGGCACATACAGCGGCGAGGCCTGAATGATCTCTCTGTTTTGCAGAATGACGGTCAGATCATAGCTGCCCGCGATCTGGCCAAGGATCAGCATCCCGCCGATCAGCGCAAGCCCACCCATGCCGGTGACGGTCAGGGCCATTCGCGCGCCCTGACGCCCTTCGGGCAGATGCTTCCAGAACCCGATCAGCAGGAACGACGACAGCGAGGTGAGTTCCCAGAAAATAAACAGCATCAGGATGTTGTCCGACAATACGATGCCGACCATGGCGCCCTGAAACAGCAGCAGATAGCTGAAGAATTCGCCCATGTTGTCTTTTTTGGACAGATACCAGCGCGCATAGATGATGATCAGCAGCCCGATCCCTAGGATCAGCGACGCAAACATCAGACCCAGCGGATCAAGAAAGAGGTTCACATTCAGCCCAAGGCCCGGCATCCAGTCCAGCCGCGCTGTCGGCACTTCGCCCCGCAGGACGGCGGGCACATGGGTCATCAGACCGATGGCGGCGGTCGCCGTCACAAGGAAGGTTGCCAAGAAGCACGCGTGCCGTCCGGCCTTGTTCATAAGGCCGGGCAGAAGCGCACCGAGGAAGGGCAGGGCTACGATGAGAAAAAGTGACATTTTGCGTATATCGCGGACGAAGTGATGAACGGCCAGCCCTTTCGGGATGAAACGACTCGATTTTCTGACAAGTTGCGACCGGATGACGCAGGCCGGACGCAGTCTGGGCCATCCTGCCTCTGTTTCAGGTCAGGCCAGATGCCTTGCCACCGCTGTCAGGGTCTGTCGGGCCTGCGGCACACCATCCGGCCACAGATGCCACATGTGAAACAGGCCCGGCAGCACATCCTGCGTCACGGCAGCGCCCGCCCGGACGGCGGCAGTTGCGAACAGCAGCGTGTCGTCCAGCAGAACCTCTGCCATGGCGGCGGTCATGAACAGCGGCGGCAGGCCGGACAGGATTCCCAGCAGCGGGGACGCCTGCACGTCGGTGTCAGACCATGTGCCAAAGGCCAGATCGCCAAGGTGCCTGTCCTGTGCGGCATCGTTCATCAGATCATGGGGGGTATTGCGGTCGCGGGTCGTGCTGCGTCCGCTGCGGTCGGTGTTGGGGGACAGGACGGCCAACCGCCGGATCGCGCCCGGCCGCCGCTGCGCCATGACCAGCGCCAGATGCCCGCCCGCACTGTCGCCGACCACATCGCAAGCGGGCCAGACGCGCAGGATGCTGTCGATGGCATCCGGCTGCGCGGGCCACGGATGGTCGGGCGCAAGCGGATAGTCCGCCACAAAAACCGGCCGTCCCGCGATCTGCGAGAGGGCCATGGCGGGGGCCGCGTGGCTGTCCGACCCGCCAAAGACGTAGCCGCCGCCGTGCAACCACAGGATCGGCCTGTCACCCGACCCGAACCAGCGGCCCGGGCAATCCCCGATCATCGTGACCGGCGGCAATCGCGGGGGATTGCCCCAATGTGCCAGTTGCAGAAAGGCCGCCCGCATCTGTGCGGGCGACCCTTTGACCGGCGTGTCACGGATGTGACGTTCCAGCAATGACGGGTCCATCAGACGTTGATCGACCCGACGGCACCGCCATCCACGCGCCAGTTGGACCCGGTGACGAATGACGACAGTTCGCTGCACAGCAGTGCGATGACCGGGGCCACTTCCTTTGCCTGACCGCGCCGTTTCAGGACCAGATAGGGGCGTTCCTCTTCCAGAAAACTTTCCACCGCTGCGTCAACGGAACAGTTTTCCTCTTTCGCGCGCTTTTCCATCATGCCGTCGGTCATCGGCGTTTCGATGAATGCGGGTGCGATGCAGTTGACCAGCAACCCTTTGCCGGAATGAGCCATGGCCACACTTTTGGCAAAGGAAAGAAGGGCAGATTTCGACGCGTTGTAGACGGTTTCTTCGGGATAGGGCTGTGCGACGTTTTCAGAGGTGACAAAGACGACACGGCCCCAGCCCCGGTCGATCATCGCGGGGCACAGGGTCCGGGCGATGCGCACGCCGGATAAAAAGTCGATGTTCAGGGCGTCATGCCATGCGTCTTCGTCCATCTCCAAGGGATCGCCCTTGTCGCCCGTGACACCTGCGGCATGGACCCAGATGTCGAAATCCGTCCCGGCCTGTGCCATGAACGCGGTGACACCTTTGGCGTTGGACAGATCACCTGCGATGGCGGTGATGCCGAATTCCTGTGCAACCGGGTCCAGATCCTTCTGGTTCAGGTCGGTTGCCGTGACCTTGACCCCGGCTTCGACCAAACGGCGGATGGTTTCCACGCCGATGCCGCCCGATCCGCCGGTCACAAGCGCACGCTTGCCTTTGATGCCAAGATCCATTCGGACACTCCTTATTATGATTACGGCTGACAACAGGGGGCGGGCTCATCCGGTTCCCTGTGGTGCCCATTGCGGACCAAATGCCTCAGTCCGGAACTGGACCGTGCTGCGGAAGGTTGGCACAGGACCGCGAAACCGGCGCAGCCCTGCTGCACCGCGCCCGCACCGTTCAACAACCGATCAAGGACATATCATGACCGACGCACCAAAAATCCCGGCGCAGGCACAAAACGCCATGCCCGGGGACGAACACCGCATGGACCCCGCCCCCGATTACATGCCGCGCCATCCCGGCGTGGGCAAACTGGCGGGCAAGGTCGCCTTGATCACCGGCGGCGACAGCGGCATCGGCCGCGCCGTCAGCGTGCTGTTCGCGCGCGAAGGGGCAAAGATTGCCATCGCCTATTTCGACGAACATCAGGATGCCGAAGAAACCCAGCGCCTTGTCGCGACCGAAGGATCAGAGGCGATCCTGCTGCCCGGTGATCTGGGGGTAAAGGCGATGGCGACCGACGCAGTCGAAAAGACGGTCAAAGCCTTTGGCCAGTTGGATATTCTGGTGAACAACGCAGCAATGCAGTGGATAGACGCCGATCTGACAGAACTGTCAGAGGACCGTCTGCGCCGCATGATGGACAGCAATGTGATGTCCTGCTTTTTCTGCACGCAGGCCGCCTTGCCGCATCTGAAATCCGGGGCCTGCATCGTCAACACCACTTCGGTCAATGCGTTCAAGGGCAACGACAGCCTGATCACCTATTCGACCACCCGTGGCGCGTCGCTGGCGTTCAGCCGGTCGATGGCATCAAACCTTGTGGACAAGGGCATCCGCGTGAACGCCGTCGCACCCGGCCCGATCTGGACACCCTTCATCCCCGGATCGATGCCAGCCGACATGGTCGAGGATTTCGGATCGGACGTGCCGATGGGCCGCGCCGGTCAGCCGTGGGAAGTGGCGACCGCGTTCCTGTTTCTCGCCTCCAGCGACGGCAGCTATTTCACCGGGCAGACGTTGCATCCCAATGGCGGGATGATCGTGAATGCGTAACGCCGCGCCCGCGATCTATCAGATCTATCCCCGGTCGTTTCAGGATACGACCGGGACCGGGGTCGGTGATCTGGCCGGCATGACGCAAAGGCTGGATCACGTCGCGGCATTGGGGGTCGATGCGATCTGGCTGTCGCCGATCTATGTGTCGCCGATGGTCGATGGCGGATACGATGTGGTGGACCACACCGCCATCGACCCGCGATTCGGCACGCTGGCCGATTTCGATGCCATGGTGGCCAAGGCGCATGATCTGGGATTGCAGGTCTATATGGATCAGGTGCTGAACCATACCAGCATCGACTGCCCGTGGTTTCAGGCCGGCATCGAAGGCGATGCGGCGATGGCCGATTTCTATCTGTGGCAAGATCCAAAGCCCGACGGCAGCCCGCCGAACAACTGGTTGTCGCAATTCGGTCTGCCGGGCTGGACGTGGAACCACACCCGGCGGCAATACTATTACCATCAGTTTCTGCCCCAACAGCCCAGCCTGAACCTGCGCAATCCCGCCGTGCAGGCGTTGCTGGCGGCCCAGATGAAAGGCTGGCGTGACCGGGGTGTTGACGGGTTCCGGTTCGATGTCGTGACGGCCTTTCTGTGGGACGTGTCGCTGAAAGACAATCCCCCCGCCACCCCGGAGGTGCAGGAGAAGGTCGCGGGAGAGTCGTTCAATCCCTATACCTATCAGGATCATGTCTATGACATGCTGCCCGGCGACGGTGCCAGCTATGCCGAACACCTGCGCGCCTGGGCCGGGGATGATGCTTATATGTTCGGTGAAAACACGTCCGGCAACAAGTCGATCGAATTGGCCATGGCGTTCACCGAACCGGGGCGGCTGAATGCGGTCTATACCACCGATCTGCCGGAAAACCGCTGCAGTCCGGCAGCCATCGCCGATACGATCGACCGTGCCGACAGTCTGCAACGGATCGGGGGCTGGGTGTCCAGCCACGATCAGCCCCGGCATGGGCGCGGCGATGCGTCGGATGCGGTGCTGGCCTTGCAGATGGCGTTCCTGCCCGGCCCGTGGATCATCTATCAAGGCGAAGAATTCGGCCTGCCGCAACCGCATCTGTCGCGCAAGGACGTAACCGATCCGCTGGATCTGCTTTATTGGCCCGACGGTCCTGGGCGTGAAGGCGCGCGGGTGCCGATGCCATGGGATGCGGATGCGGACGGCTATGGTTTCACGACCGGGACGCCGTGGTTGCCGATGACGTGGGACCGTGACGCGGTGCGGCGCGGTCAGACGCAGATGGCACCCTTTTACCGCCAGATCATCGCGCTCCGGCGCGCACTGTCGTGGCACACCGCCACGGTCACGGATTGCACCGCCGCAAACGACAGGCTTGATCTGACGATCCGCACCGCCGGGGGGCAATCCTATCGCGGCGTGTTCTGTCACGGTTCCGGCGGGGGTGACGATATTCCCGGCGACGCGCCGGTCGTCACCGCACCGCTGATCGGTGCGGGTGACGGTTGGTTTGGCGCGGTCTGGTCGGTTTAAGGCGGCAACCCCCCGCCATACGCGGGGGGCTGCCGCAGGCATCAGTCAGCGGTGTCCGTGTCTATCACCTGTGTCAGGACCATGACGGTTTGCCAGTTGACCTTGACGGTGCCGGTGTGTTGGGCTGGGGCGTCGGGGGTATCGGCGCTGGTATCGAGGCGCTGATCCCAGTCGCCGTCGGGCAGGGTAAAGGTTGCAGGGTCGCCTGCGTTGAAGATCATCAGGATATCGCGTTCGCCGGCGGTCGTCATGCGTTTGGCCAGACAGCGCAGGCCGCCGTCGTTCCAGTCGTCGTCGGTCATTGCGCGGCCTTCGGGGTGATGCCAGCGCACGGCCCTGCCGTCGGACAGATCGCCATCCTCGAATTTCGCGGCGACGAACCCGTCCAGATCGCGGCGCAGGGCGGTGACCGCGACGGTGCAGCGGATCAGCCCCGGGTCGGCGGCCGCCCAATCCAGCCAGGCGGTGTCGTTGTCCTGACAATAGGCGTTGTTGTTGCCGTGCTGGGTCTGGCCGAATTCATCCCCGGCAAGGATCATCGGGACACCCTGCGCCAGCAGGACCGTGGCCTGCATCGCCTTGACCCGGCGGCGG
>JBBREW010000037.1:0-12807 GCA_038225335.1 Rhodobacterales bacterium | reverse complement strand
TATTCTTCTGGCAGACCCACGGGAAATTCCGCTTCCAGACGCGCAACCGCAAAGGAATTGCCGCCCAGGGCGTCATTCACAGTGACCGCAACATTGCCGTCGCCATCGGTGATGGTCTGATAATCACGCGGCCCCAGACCGTTCGCCTCGAACCCGCGGAAGGAATTTCCGTTCAGGAAAAAGCGGTCGGTGACGCGGCTCGACCCGTCCTGATAGGCCAGATACCCGCCTTCAAGCGTGGCGCGCAGGATCACGTCTTCGTTCAGGACTCGCCGTTCCGCCGCGGCAAGGGCCGTCGTCTTGATGAACTGCGTGTCGCCGAACCCGAATTCCTGACCAAAGCGGAACACGACGCCCGCCGTGGGATCAAGGCCGGTCCGGCGGTTGTCGAAGGAGTAGTTATAGCCAAGCGAGGTCGTCGTGATGGCGTCCTGATCGGCTTCTTGCTGGATGAACGGACTGACATCCGCCAGGTTGCCCGACAGATCGTCATAGGCCAGTGCCACATAGGTCGTCAGGCGACCGCTTTCGCTGACCGGAAAGGTCAGACTGGGGCTGATCCGGAAATTTTCGGTGTCGTAATCCGCATTCTGGTTGTCGGTGGTCCGGTACGTCAGGTCCAACCCGGCGCGCAGATCGCGGCCCAGAAAGTTCGGCTCTCCCAGACCGAAGCTGAACACGCGGTTGGATGCGCCGGTCGACACCTGAAAGCTGACCGACTGGCCGCGGCCCAGAAAATTCGCCTCGCGGAAACTGGCGACAAGGCCAACCCCGTTGTCGGTGTTGTAATTCGCCCCGAACGACAGCGACCCGGTCGGCGCCTCTTCGACGTTCACATCGATGATGACCTGTTCGGGCGTGGTGCCTTCGCGGGCTTCGACCTCTGCCGTGGTGAAAAATCCCAAGGCTCGGATACGGTCGGCGGCCTGTCGGATTTCGCGCGGATTGAAGGGGTCACCTTCGACCGTGCGGAACTGGTTGCGCACCACGCGGTCAAGGGTCGTGCTGTTGCCTTCGATGTCGATGCGTTCGACGAAAATACGCGGCCCGCGCACCAGCTGGAATTCGACGTTCAGCGACAGATCACGTTCATTGCGGGTCACAACCGGTTCCACCGCCACAAATGTCAGACCCTGCTGGATCGCCAGCCGTTCCAGACGCGCGATGTCCCGGTCGATCTGCATCGGGGAATAGGTGCCGCCACTGCGGGTCGACAGCGCACGCTGAAACGACGCCACATCCACTTCGGGCAGGGTCGAACTGGCGGACACATTGCCAAAGGTGAACACCTGCCCTTCCTGAATGTTGTAGGTGATCAGATAGGCGTCGCGTTCCCGGGTCAGACCCACATCGACGTTCTGCAATGTGAAATCCGCATAGCCCCGCGACTGATAGAAATCGGTCAGGACCTGCCGGTCGAAATTCACCCGTTCTTCGGAAAAGGTGTCGCGGCTGATGATGGCCCGCAACAGACCAGCCTGTTTGGTTTCCAGCACGCCGCGCAGCCTGCGGTCGGAAAAGCTCCGGTTGCCCACAAAGGTGATGCGCTGCACTTCGGTTACGCCGGATTCGGACACTTCGAACACCAGATTGACCCGGTTGTCGGACAGACGAATGATCCGCGGGGTCACGGATGCGTTGATCCGGCCATTGGTGGCATAGATATCGGTGATCGCCGCCACATCACGTTCGACGGTTGCGGGCGAATAGATGCGCCGCGGCTGGCTGGTAATGACGGGCAGGAATTCCGCATCCCGCAGGCGACGGTTTCCTTCGATCGTGATCTGATTGATGGTCGGGAATTCAACCACGGTGATGA
This sequence comes from Rhodobacterales bacterium, assembly GCA_038225335.1. Lineage (GTDB taxonomy): Bacteria > Pseudomonadota > Alphaproteobacteria > Rhodobacterales > Rhodobacteraceae > Loktanella. Next base: position 10,988 of record JBBREW010000037.1, on the reverse strand, counting down.
CAAGCGTATTGCCCTGCGCCTGCACATCGACGCTTTCGAACAGGTTCGAATTGCGGATGTTCTGACTGGCGGCATTGACCTGCTCTGCGGTCACCGCCTCGCCCCGGCTGATCCCGGCAAAGTTCAGAATGGTGCTTTCAGCGACGCGCTGGTTCCCGCTGACGGACACGGCGTTGAACACGAAATTCTGCGCCAATGACTGACTGGCCAGAAAGGTGACTGCCAATGCAACCCCAAGTCCAGCCGCCCGGCCCGTCCGCGTGGAGAACGGCGCAAGGGCGCCCTTGGTAATCATTATCATATGTGCGCCTGCAATCCGTCGTCCCAGTTGTGTTTTGAAATACCGGGTCAGGGAAGGGATGTCAAAATGACAAACAGGCTTGACGGCATAACATTCGGACTGTGGTCGCGGTGTCGCTATCAGAGCAGCGTCAGATCAGCGCGATATACGCACCCGCATAAAGTGCGGCCACCAAAGTGCCCGCCACGATCAGACGGTCCCAGTTCAGCCTGATCAACGTGCCAATACCATTCAATCCGGTGGTCAGAGTCTGCATGATAACCTCTTTTCCGTGCTATTCGGCCGTCGTTAATGTGAAATTACGGCGCAAATACGGCATTGGCCTGCGTTATGGGCAAAGCCAGAGGTCATTCAGCAAGGCAAAGGCCATCAGCGCACCAATGACCACGATACCCGCCGTCATCAATACGTTCAGCGCGCGGTCCGATGGTTTGCGCCGTGTCACCGCCTCGTAGGCGTGGAACACCAGATGCCCGCCGTCCAGCACCGGGATCGGAAACAGGTTCAGCAGACCCACGGCGGCGGACAGGGATCCCAGAAACAGGATGAAGCTGCCCGTCCCCTGACTGGCCATCGACCCGCTTGTCTGGGCGATGCCGACCGGGCCGGACAGGTTGCAGGTGGAAATGGCACCGGTGATGATATGGCCCAGCCCGGACAGGGATGTGGTCAGGGTCGCCCAGAGTTGCTGCATCCCGAACCAGACAGCGGTCCAGGGTGCGACCCGGTCCCGTGCCACGTCAAAGAACAGATCACCGCTGATCCCGATCAGCCAGCGAGTCTCGAACCCGCCGGTGGCAAGGGGCAGATCCATGCGGCGGGGGGACAGCGTGACATCGCGCGTGGCCCCGTCGCGCCACAGGGTCAGCGCCAGCGCCTGCCCGTCCGCGGCATTGACCACATCGACAATCTGGCGAAAGGCAAAGATCGGCGTATCGTCGATGGCCGTGATCACATCACCGATCCGCAAGCCCGCATCATCTGCGGCGGACCGCGGGGTGACGGCTGTCACGCGGGGCGGGATCGGATAGGGTCCTTCGGCCGTCACCTCTGCACCGTCGCGGCGCACGGTATAGTCCACCCGGTCGGTCACCGGCAGGCTGTCCAGACTTTCGTCGCCACCCATCGCGATCCCGCCGACCATCAGGATTTCATCGCCCGTTTGCAGGTCGGACACATAGGCAGGCGGCAGCGCCACATCGTTGGCATAGGTGATCGGGTCGCGCGCCGCACCACTGCCCATGACGTAGGCCGCGAACAGAATGATCGCGAGGATGAAGTTGAACACCGGACCCGCGGCGACGGTCGCCGCCCGCGCCCAAAGCGGCGCACCCAGCATGGTGTGACGCGTATCGCGCCCCGGCACGGCATCGGTGCCGCCGACGCTGGCTGCATTCGCATCGCCCAGAAACTTGACATAGCCGCCCAGCGGCAAGGCCGCGATCTGCCAGACCGTCCCGCGCTTGTCCGTCCGGGCATAGATTACCGGGCCGAACCCCAGCGAGAATACCTCTGCATGGATGCCGGTCCAGCGGCCCACGATGTAGTGGCCGTATTCATGGATCGCCACGATGATCGACAGGGCCACCACAAACGCCACAAGCGTGAACAGACCACCGCCCACCTGTGGCAAAAGCTGCATCATGTCCATCGTGTCATCCCCGTTGCGTCAATGCTTCGCCGACGCGGACCCGCGTCAGGCGATCAATTTCCATCACGTCGTCCAGCGACATCGGGGCATTTTGCGGACCCTCGTGTGATGACATCTTGGCAAGCGCGTCGGCGACAACATCCGCCATATCCATGAACCCGATCCGACCAGCGATAAAGGCATCCAAGGCCGCTTCCTTGGCGCCATTGAACACAGCCCCCATGCAGCCGCCAGCGGCCATGACGTCGCGGGCCAGCCGCAGCGCAGGCCAGCGGGCGGTGTCGGGCGCGCGAAAGGTCAGCGCCCCGATTTCCACCAGATCAAGCCGCGCCACGGGCAGATGCCGTCGGTCGGGCCAGTGCAGGGCATAGCCGATGGCATGGCGCATGTCCGGCGGTCCCACATGTGCCATCAGCGCCCCGTCATTGAAACCGACCAGCGCGTGGATCAGCGATTCAGGGTGAACGACAGTTTCGATCAAATCCGGAGAGATGCCAAAGTATTCCTTGGTTTCAATCAGTTCCAGAGCCTTGTTGAACATCGACGCGGAATCGATGGTAATCCGCTGGCCCATGTCCCAGTTCGGGTGCTTTGAGGCCTGCGCCAGCGTCGCGGTTTTCAGATCCGCCAGCGGCCAGTCCCGCAGCGCGCCGCCGCTGGCGGTGATGATGACCCGTTCGACGGCGGCCAGATCCTCGCCCACCAGCGCCTGAAAGACGGCGGAATGTTCGCTGTCCACGGGTAGGATGGTCGCCCCGCAGGCCTGCGCATGACCCAGCAACAGCGGACCTGCCGTGACCAGTGATTCCTTGTTGGCCAATGCCAAAGTGGTGCCTTGTTCCAGCGCGGCCATGCCCGGCGGCAATCCCGCCGCCCCGACAATCGCCGACATGATCCAGTCCGCCGGACACCGCGCCGCATCGGCGATGGCCCCAGCCCCGCAGGCCGTCTGAATCCCCGTGCCCGCCAGCAGATCGACCAACTCGCCGTAGCAGGCAGGATCGTCGACGACGGCGATTTCCGCACGCAGATCGCGGGCGTCGTGGGCCAGTTGCCGCGCATTGCAGCCCCCGGTCAGCGCCACGACGTCATAGGCGTCGCGGTCGCGGCGGATCAGATCAAGCGTGCTTTGGCCGATGGACCCGGTGGCCCCCAGAATGGAAATCCGCCTCAAAAGGCGACTCCCGGCACGTCGAACAGGCCGGCGGCCAGCAACATGAACAGGGATGCGCCCAACAGGGCATCGAACCGGTCAAACAGCCCGCCATGCCCCGGAATGAGGGTCGAACTGTCCTTGACCTTCATCCGTCGCTTCAGCGCGCTTTCAGCGACATCGCCCAACTGGCTGGCAAAGCTCAGGATCATGGACAACAGGATAATTTCCAGCCCCGACCCGGTGAACAGGGTAAAGACAAAGCCGACCAACCCGGCCGCAACCCATCCCCCGGCGGTGCCGGACCATGTTTTCTTGGGGCTGACCTTTGGCCAGAACTTTGGCCCGCCCACCGCACGTCCGATGATATAACCAAAGACATCGGTCGCCACGACGACGGTGATCAGCCACAAAATCCAGACGAATCCATAATCGCCCCGAAAGGCAAGCAAGCCCCAGCCCGCAATCTGGATCGCCAGCGCGAAACAGAAAAATGTCAGCCGTTCGTGTTTGACCCGCCACGCGCCGATGACCGGCACCACCAGAAACAGCAGCAGACCCGGTGCGGTGGCATAGGCCAACATGCCCGACAGGACCGAGGCGGTCAGCGCCGCCTGCAACATGCCGGGTGTCGGCAGATCGGGTGCGATCATCATCCACAGTTCCCAGATCAGAACGGCGGTGACAAAGACCACCATCATCTGGAACCAGATCCCGCCCAGCACGACGCCGACCGCACCTACGACAACCATCGCGGCACTGGACGCCACACGCAGGGTCAGGTCATCCCACTTGCCGGGGTTTTGCGGGTTCGCCGCCACGATCAGGCCAGAACTGCGCCGAAACGCCGCTCGCGCCGACCGTACCCGGCCAGAACCTTGCCAAAGACATCGGCGGTGAAATCGGGCCAGAGGGTATCGATGAATTCATATTCCGCATAGGCCGACTGCCACAGCAAAAAGTTGCTGATCCGCGCTTCGCCGCTGGTGCGGATGACAAGGTCCGGGTCGGGCAGGAACCGCGTGTCCAGAAACCGTGACAGGGTTTCCGCATCGACGTCCTTGTAGGACAGCCGCCCCTGTTCGACTTCAAAGGCCAGACGCTGCGCCGCGCGGGTCACCTCGTCACGGCCACCGTAATTCAGCGCGATTGTCAGATGGGTGCCGTCGTTGTTGGCGGTGAAGAGTTCCAGATTGTCCATCAACTGAACCAGCTTGTCATCCAGCTTGATCCGGTCGCCGATGAACCGCACGCGCACGCCCTTGTCAGACAGGGCCTGCGCCTCTTTCATGATGTAACGGCGGAACAGGGCCATCAGGCCGGACACTTCGGATTGAGTCCGCTTCCAGTTTTCCGTCGAAAAGGCAAAGATTGTCAGGTATTTGACACCTTCGTCCGGGCAAGCCTGCACGATTTCCCGCACCCGGCGCGCACCTGCATGGTGACCGAACAGGCGTGGCCTGCCGCGCTGCTGGGCCCAGCGTCCGTTGCCATCCATGATGATCGCGACGTGATGCGGGCCCGTTTTGACAGGGTCGTTCGGGTTTTTCGTTTCGGACATGGTGTCTCTTTTTTGCGCGGTTGATGGCCAACGCTACCGCGGCCAAGGAACGGTCCCCCCGGACAGCGTATCGTCAGACCTGCATGATCTCGGCCTGTTTGATTTCCAGTGTTTCATCCACTTTCTTGATGTGGACGTCGGTCAGTTCCTGCACGGCGGATTCCCAGAACTTCTGGTCGTCCTCTGCGATGCGGTCTTTGGCTTTCTTGATCTGGTCCATGCCGTCGCGCCGCAGGTTGCGGATGCTGACGCGGGCGGATTCGGCATAGTGGCCAGCCACTTTCGTCAATTCGCGGCGCCGTTCCTCGTTCAATTCGGGGATCGGCAACATGATGATTGTGCCATTCATCTGCGGATTGATCCCCAAACCGCTGTCACGGATCGCTTTTTCGACCTTGTTCACAAGGCCCTTGTCCCAGACGTTGATCGTCACCATGCGTGGTTCCGGCACGTTCACGGTGCCCACCTGATTGATCGGGGTGGGGCTGCCGTAAGCATCCACCATGATCGGTTCCAGCATGGACCCGGACGCACGCCCGGTGCGCAACGACGCCAGTTCGACGCGCAGGTTTGCAATGGCGCCGTCCATGCGGCGGCCCAGATCGTCGGTATCAAGTTCGAAATCGTCTGCCATGTCTAATCGCTCTGTCTTGCGGCAAGTCGCCTGCTTTGCCTGCTCTTACGGGAAAGGCGTCAATTTGTATAGATCGGGTTGCACACCGGGCGGTGAAGGGCAGCGCGGGTCAGCGCGCCCTGCCCGCTCAGGATCAGTCGTGCACGATCGTCGATGTGCCCTCACCTGCCAGAATACCCTTGAACCCGCCCGTATCATCCAGCGAGAACACGATAATCGGCAGATGGTTGTCGCGGGCCAGCGCTATGGCGCTGGCATCCATCACACCCAGATGTTTTTGCAACACCTCGTCATAGGTGATCCGGTCATACCGTTTGGCTTCGGGGTGTTTCTTGGGATCCATGTCATAGACGCCGTCCACCTTGGTCCCTTTGAAGATCGCCTCGCAGCTCATCTCGTTGGCGCGCAGGGTCGCGGCCGTATCGGTCGTGAAATAGGGATTGCCCGTGCCTGCAGCGAAAATGCAGACCCGCTTTTTTTCCAGATGCCGCACGGCGCGGCGGCGGATATAGGGTTCGCAGACCTGGTCCATCGGAATGGCGGAAATGACCCGCGTGTGGATCTTCAACTCCTCCAGCGCCGACTGCATGGCCAGCGCGTTCATCACCGTGGCCAGCATCCCCATATAGTCCGCCGTGGTGCGTTCCATCCCCTGCGCGGACCCCTGCAGGCCGCGAAAGATATTGCCGCCGCCGATGACCATGCAGATCTCGACTCCCATGTCGTGCACGGATTTGACCTCGCGGGCGATCCGCTGGACCGTGGGCGGGTGCAGACCGAATGTCGTATCCCCCATCAGAGCCTCGCCAGAGATCTTGAGCATCACGCGCCTGTAAGCGGTCCGGTTTTCGGTCATGGGTGGGCATCCTTTGCTGGCGCGGTCAGGCGGCGGGTTTCGCTGCGGCGCAAAATGAAGCATATGGGCGGCAGGTTCAATGCCGCCCGGCGGCCCGTTGCGGATAAACCCGATGTTCCCCTTGGCGCTGGCCCCCCACACCCCGGTTCTGATCGCAGGCCCGACCGCCAGCGGCAAGTCCGCGCTGGCCCTGCATATCGCCCGCAGCCAAGGCGGCATCATCGTGAATGCCGATGCCCTGCAGGTGTTCGACGGCTGGCGCCTGCTGACTGCGCGCCCCGGTGATGCCGATCTGGCAAAGGCGCCCCATGCGCTTTACGGTCATGTGCCGCTCAACGCGGCCTATTCGGTCGGGCACTGGTTGCGCGATGTGGCCCCCTTGCTGCGCGGCGCACGGCCAATCATCGTGGGCGGCACCGGGCTGTATCTGACCGCCCTGACCGAAGGTCTGGCCGACATCCCCGCCACACCCCCCGCCCTGCGGGCCATGGCAGAAACGATGCCCCTGCCCGATCTGCTGTCCGCCCTTGATGCCGCAACCAGCGCGCGCATCGACACCGCCAACTGCATGCGTGTCCAGCGCGCATGGGAAGTTCTGCAGGCCACCGGGCGCGGGTTGGCGGACTGGCAGGACACGACACCGCCGCCGCTGTTGCCACTGGCGGATACCCTGCCCATCGTGATCGACGCGCCCAAGGACTGGCTGTCGCCACGCATCGCCCGACGGTTCGACCAGATGCTGGCCCAAGGTGCACTGGCAGAGGCGGCGGCGATCCGCCCGGTCTGGGACCCCTCCGCCCAATCGGCGCGCGCCATCGGTGCGGCCGACCTGATGTCCCATCTGGCAGGCGAAATTCCGCTGACACAGGCGCGGGACGCGGCAATCCTTGCGACACGCCAATATGCCAAGCGGCAAAGGACATGGTTTGCCCGCCGGATGCGGCACTGGCACCGCATCGACGCGTCATCCACAGATTTGTCCACAGTCTTGTCGTGGCGTCAGACGTGATGGGGTCGCTATTGCCATTGTCATCGGCGCACTCTGACCGCAGTCTGGCCTGACACAACACAGCAGGCAGACCATGGCCCCCGACCTCGCGCATCGATTGATGGCCCCGCAGACGCGGACGCTGGCGATTCAGCCTTTGGGCCAGAACGCGCAGGCCAGCCGCTGGCGGACAGAGGCGATGCGCAGCCATGTGACACCGCGGCTGATCTATTTCGCGCGCGGACAGGGGCGCATCACAATACAGGGCCTGACGCATGGCTATGGCCCCAACAACCTGATCTTCATCCCCGCCGGCACGATGTACGGGTTTGAACTGGGTCCGACCGTCTTTGGCCAGATGCTGACCCTGCCCGCTGCAATGGCCTCCGAATGGCCGGACAGCCCCGTGCATCTGCGCCTGCGCGAAGTGTCCGGTCAAAAGGAACTGCTATCCCTGATCGAAGGGCTGGAGAGAGAGATGACATCCGAGAAACCGGGTCATCTGCGCGCGGCCCATTATCATGCGGGCCTGCTGTCGGTGTTTTTTGCCCGTCAGGTCGCAGCCCAGCCTGTCGATGCAGCGCAGGCGCGGTCCCAGACCAGCGCCGCACGATTGGTCGCAGCCTTTACCGATCTGATCGAACGCGACTTTCGCGACGATCACGGGGTGGCCTATTACGCGGCGCTGCTGGGGGTCACGCCCACGCATCTGACCCGCTGCTGCCGGCAGACCTGCGGTCAATCGGCGCTGACCCTGCTGGCTGACCGCCGCCACTACGAGGCTTGCGTGATGCTCCGCGACACCGCGACCCCGGTGCAGGACATTGCAACAGCGGTCGGGTTTCAGTCCGCCGCCTATTTCAGCCGGGCCTTTCAGACCCGCGCCGGACAATCCCCCAGCGCCTTTCGCAAGTCTGGCGCCATGCCGGCCCGCCCCTGACGGACACCCGCCACCCGTCTGTTGCGATCTTGGCACAGCGCCGCCCCTGATCGGTCCGCCTGGCGTTCTTGGGGCCTGCGGCTTTGCCATTGTGCGCAGGCGACCCATATTGTTGGCTGACCGACCCGCAAGGGTCAGCCCACAGCACAACCGGGAACCGCCTTGATGCCGCACAGCCTGCCCAGCATAGCCCGATGATCCGTTTTGTGTTGCGCCGGGTCGGTCTGATGGTGCTGACGACGCTCTGCCTGACCTTCGTGGTGTTCTGGCTGACCAATCTGGCCCCCAACCTTGAAAAACTGGCCAAGACCCAAGGCAATGCCCGGATGGCCGATGACGCGGTGGTCAGCTGGCTGGCCAACCGGGGCTATGATCAACCTGTGGCCGTCAAATACGGCGCTTGGCTGGGCGTGCTGCCCGGCTACGACATCACCGGCAGCGACGGCATCCGCCGCACCCGCTGTGCCGGGCAGATGACCGACGGCGCGGCCCCCCCCCGGTTCTGCGGCGTGCTGCAAGGCAACTGGGGGTTTTCAACCGTTCTGCGCGACGATGTGGACAGCATCATCGCCACGCGGCTTGCGCTGACGGGCAAGCTGATGGCCTGCGTCATGGCCATCATGATCCCCGCAGCGCTGACCATCGGCATCCTGTCCGGCATGCGTGAAGGGTCCCGTCTGGACCGTGGCCTGTCGACGGTGTCGATCCTGACGACCGCCACGCCGGAATATGTGTCCGGCGTCGTGCTGATCGCTGTCTTTGCCACGGGCACCTTCGGGATGAACTGGTTCAAGGGGACCGCGACCTCTGCCATGGACGACGCGACCTTTGCCAACTTCTTTCTGCCCGTCATCACGATCGCTCTTTACGGCATGGGCTATATCGCCCGCATGACCCGCGCCAGCATGGCAGAGGTCATGACCGCCCCCTACATCCGCACGGCACGCCTCAAGGGGTTGTCCTTTGGCACCGTCGTGATGCGCCACGCCTTGCGCAACGCGCTGATTGCACCCTTCACCGTGATCATGCTGCAGTTTCCATGGCTGCTGAACGGCGTGGTGATCGTCGAGACTCTTTTCAATTACAAAGGCTTTGGCTGGACGTTGGTGCAGGCGGCCTCCAACAACGACATCGAACTGCTACTGGGCGTGTCGGTCGTGTCCGTCATTGTCGTGCTGACGACACAGCTTGTGTCCGATCTGGGCTACGCCTGGCTGAACCCCCGCATCGGTGTGAGCTAGGCTGACCATGACCCCGATGACCTGGACCGGTGCCGCAGGCCCTTATCTCAACCCCGCCCTCGCTGTGGCGCTGGTGGTGTGGCTGTGCTGTCTGCTGGCGCAGGGCCTGACAGGGCTGCGATCCCGCGCTGCCAATCAGCAACCGCCCGGTCCCGCCAAGGCACAGCCGCGCCTGCGACGGGCAACGGCGTTCGCCGCTGGCACGGTTGGGGTCCTGCTTTGCGCCTATGTCCTGACCGGCCTGGTCCTGCCCCCTGCACAGGCGGGTATCATCCCTGCGGTGCTGCGGCGCTTCGGTCCTGTCATCGGCGTGCTCATTGCCCTCACATCCGCGTCCTGGTTCTTTCGCCGCAAGCTGGGGCTTTATGGTCAGCTGTTCGACAGCCCGGTCGGGATCATCGGTTTCGTGCTGGTGATGTTCTGGGTCATCACGGCGCTGCTCTCCTCTGTGTTCGGGCTGATCGTCACCCATGATCCCCTGCAGGCCATATCCGGCCTCAAGAATGCCGCCCCCGGAACCGCCTTGCCTGCGCCCGGGTCCTATCCGTACTTTCTGATGGGCGGCGACAATCTGGCCCGCGATGTGTTCAGCCGCCTTGTGGCGGGGTCGGTCATCGTCATCGCCATCGCACCGCTGGCCACGCTGTTTTCCTTCATGATTGGCCTGACGCTGGGCCTGCCCGCCGGATACTTCGGCGGGCTTATTGATCAGGTGCTGACGTTTCTCGCCAATCTGATCCTCGCCTTTCCGGTCATCCTGCTGTTCTACCTGCTTGTCACGCCCGATATCGTGGCCAGTGGCACACCGCAGATCATGGCCGCCGTGCTGTTCATCTTTCCGCTGATCTTTGTCGGGGTCCTGCTGAACGCCAGATACCATACCCGGCCCGGCCTGCGCACGGGCCTGCTGACCGCGACCCTGCTGCCGATGGGGTGGGTCTATCTGACGCTGATCTCGACGCCCGGCACCCGCATCGCCCTGCTGCCGGCGGGGCTTGATGCCTTTGATATCGACCCGGGTCTGCTGGTCGTCTTCGTGTCGGTGGTCTTTGTGAATGCGCCCACGGTCTTTCGTATCGTGCGCGGGTTGACGCTGGATCTGCGGACCCGGGATTTCGTGGCGGCGGCCCAGACCCGTGGCGAAGGGGCGTGGTATATCATGCTGTGGGAAATCCTGCCCAATGCACGCGGCCCGTTGATCGTCGATCTTTGCCTGCGGATCGGCTATACCACGATCCTGCTGGGCACGCTGGGGTTCTTCGGTCTTGGCCTGCCCCCGGAAAGCCCCGACTGGGGGTCCACCATCAACGAAGGACGCAAACTGCTGCTGATCTATATTCACCCCGCGGTGCCGCCCGCGCTCGCATTGCTGTCGCTTGTGCTGGGCCTGAACCTGCTGGCGGACGGCCTGCGCGAACAGGCGCTGCGCGACTGATGCGGTATCCGGTCCTGCCTTTCTTCTCGTTTCAAATATCCCGGGGGTGCGGGGGCTGGCCCCCGTGTCCGGTCCCGCACCGCCATGGAACGCGGCCATGACGCACCCCCCCGCCACCGCCGCCACGCCGCCCATCCTGTCGATTGACGCACTGTCGATCGGTTTTGAGACGCGCCTTTACCACAGCCCGGCCGTGACCGATTTTTCCCTGTCGATCCAACCGGGAGA
>JBBREW010000036.1:0-12820 GCA_038225335.1 Rhodobacterales bacterium | reverse complement strand
TGCACGTAATCTTCGGCGTGGCTTGGCACGTCAAAGTTGAACACATGGGTCACGGCGGGGATATCCAGCCCGCGGGCCGCCACGTCAGAGGCCACGAGGAACCGGATTGATCCGTCGCGGAACCCGTCCAGCGTGCGCGTGCGGTGCGATTGATCCAGATCGCCGTGGATCGGTTCGGCGTTCAGGCCATGCTTTTTCAAGGATTTCGCCACCACATCCACATCGGATTTGCGGTTGCAAAAGATGATCGCGTTGGAACATCCATCGCCTTCGGCGGCAATCAGGCGGCGCAGCAGGTCCCGCTTTTCCGCGTCGGCGGCGGTCTTGCTGGACCCTTGGAACATCACCACACCCTGTTTGATGTTCGCGCCGGTGGTGGCCGCCCGGGCGACCTCGACCTTGGCGGGGTTCGACAGGAAGGTGTTGGTGATCCGCTCGATCTCTGGCGCCATGGTGGCGGAAAAGAACAGGGTCTGGCGCGTGAAGGGCGTCATCTGGAAGATGCGTTCGATGTCCGGGATGAACCCCATGTCCAGCATGCGGTCGGCCTCGTCCACGACCATGATCTTGACGTCCGACAGGATCAGTTTGCCCCGCTCGAAATGGTCGATCAGGCGGCCCGGCGTGGCGATCAGCACATCGACACCCTTGTCGATCAGCTGATCCTGTTCCTTGAACGACGTGCCGCCGATCAACAGCGCCTTTGTCAGCTTGGTATACTTGGCGTAGGCGTCAAAGTTTTCAGCGACCTGTGCGGCCAGTTCCCGGGTGGGGGCCAGCACAAGGCTGCGCGGCATCCGGGCGCGGGCGCGGCCACGGCCCAGCAGGGTGATCATCGGCAGGGTGAAACTGGCGGTCTTGCCGGTGCCGGTCTGGGCAATGCCCAGCACATCGCGACCTTCAAGGGCGGGGGGAATCGCACCCGCCTGGATCGGCGTCGGCGTCTCGTAGCCGGTGTCGATGATGGCTTTCAACACCTTCGGGTCGAGGTTGAGGTCAGAGAACTTGATCATGGAGCCCTTTCAATCTTGCGGCTTGATCGGCCGCAGAATTGCGCGGCCCGCCCGACCGGATTGCCGGGGCGTTCGACTGCCCTCGCGTTATCCTTTTGCGGGCGCGGGGTCAAGGATGGCGCGGAACAGGACGGTCAAGGGCCGCGTTGGTTCAACAAGAAACCTGAAAGGATACAACGTGATCAAGAAACATGGCGCTGCCCGGTGGCAAGGCGATCTGAAATCCGGCACCGGCACGGTGTCCACCGAAACGGCGGCACTGAAAGACCACCCCTACGGGTTCACCGCACGGTTTGAAGACGGCAAGGGCACCAACCCCGAAGAGCTGATCGGGGCGGCGCATGCGTCCTGCTTTGCCATGGCCATGGCGCTGAACCTTGGCGAAGACGGATTCACCGCCGACAGCATCGACGCCACGTCGACCGTGTCGCTGGAAGAGGTCGACGGCGGGTTTGCCGTGACCAAGGCGCATATCAAGGTGACGGCGTCGATTCCCGACATCAGCGACGCGGATTTTCAGAAGATTGCAAAGGCCACAGAAAAGGGCTGCCCGATCAGCAAGTTGCTGAACGCGGATATCACCATGGACGCGACACTGGTCTGATCCGCGGCGGCGCTGGCAGGCGTCAGACCAGACAGGAATGATGCAGGGCAGGGCGATAGCCCGCCTGCAGAACGGCCACAATCGGGGCGGGGGTCAGGACCATGACCTCCGCCTCTTTCATGCGGGCACTGGCAAGGCGGTAGCCGTCGGGCGACCAGGCTTGCAGACCGGCCACCCCTGCGACGTGGGGCCGGTCGTGCCACAGGATCATCGCACCGGGCGGGACGCGGCGCAGCGGCATGGCAAAGCGGCGTTGCCCTGCGCCGTCGATCCGGGCCGCGTGCAGGGTTGCATCCACGACAGGGGCTGCGGGCCTGACACCAAAGGCTGACTGCCATGCGGTCAGAAAACGCCTGTAATCAGCCGCGCGACACCGGGCGCAGGGGCGGTGTCCGGCGGCAAGGGCTGTCGCCTCATCCAGAAAAAACAAGGGTGTCCAATGGCGGCCCACGTTGATCGGATGCGGCGGGGCGGTTGTGTGCAGGGTGCAGCAGATCCACGCCTTGTGCCGCCAGCGGGCGGTGCCAAGGGTGCCGTCGGGTCGGTGCAATATGCCCCGGTTTCCCGTCAGCGTGCCGCGGGCAGGATGCACGGCGATCTGACCGGTGGGGAAAACGCGGTTCTGAAAAGGCATGCTGGCCTGCAACGCTTTGGCACTCAATCGGCCTGCGCCCACGTTATCAAGGGCACCGGGCAAGGCAAGGGGCAGGCCTGCGACGCGGTCGGTCCCAATCACCGGATCATCACGGATCAGCCCCGTCCACCGCCTGCAGGACGGCCCGGAAGGCGGCGGCGGGCACCACGCCATCGGCCCGCCCGCGCGGGTCCCAGACGCGCAAGGGCAGGCCATCGCGGGCGGCCAGAAAAAAGGCTGTTGCGGACAGGGCGATCACGCCCACTTCGGCGCGCTGGCAGCCATCGATGCAATGGGTCAGCAGCCTGTCGTGGGGCGTATAGTCCAGTGTCGCAGCACCCGATGTGATGCGGTCGATCCGGGGCGCAGTGCCGCTCCGTCGTCCCAGATGCGTCAGAACGCCATAAGCGCGGCCATCAGGACCCATGGCCACCACGGGGCGGACGGTCATCAGACTGCGGCCATCCCTGCTGCGAAAGATTTCCTGTTCCGAAACGGTCACAGCCGCTGTTCCAAGCCAGTCATCGTAGTGATGTATGACCTGCGGCCTGACCCCTGTGCAGGCACAGATCAGACAGGATAACATGCAGGCAATCAAGGCGCGGACCATGCCACAGCCTTGCCCGAAAAGGGTTAATCAAGCGTGAAACCACACCGGGTTACGCCCGTCCAAAAACCGATCAGGCCATCATTTCCTTGGTCGCGGACAGGGTGATGCCGGGATAGTCGCGTCCCACCCGGTCGATGTCCCATTGCAGCCGTGTCAGATACACCGTGTCGCCGTCGTTGTCCTGCGCGATGTGCTGTTTGTTGGCTGCAGCAAAGGCATCGACCGCATCCTTTGTCCCGTGCACCCAGCGGGCAGAGGTGAATTGCGACGATTCGAACCTTACGGGCAGGCCGTATTCCAGCTCGATCCGGCTGGCCAGCACCTCGAATTGCAGGGCACCGACGACGCCCACGACGAAACCGGACCCGAAGGTCGGCTTGAACACCTTGGCGGCGCCTTCCTCGGCGAATTGCATCAGGGCCTTTTCCAGATGCTTGGCCTTCATCGGGTCGCCCGCGCGGGCGGTCTGCAACAGTTCGGGCGCAAAAGAAGGGATGCCCGTGACGCGCAGCGCCTCTCCCTCTGTCAGGGTGTCACCGATGCGCAATTGCCCGTGGTTCGGGATGCCGATGATATCGCCGGCCCATGCCTCTTCGGCCAACTCTCTGTCGGCGGCAAGGAACATGACGGGGTTGGTCACCGCCATCTGTTTCTTGCTGCGCACATGGGTCAGTTTCATGCCGCGTTCGAAATGGCCCGAGGACATCCGCACAAAGGCCACGCGGTCCCGGTGTTTGGGGTCCATGTTGGCCTGCACCTTGAACACGAAACCGGTCACGGTGTCTTCCTCTGGGGCGATTTGGCGAGGTTCGGCCCGCTGGATCTGCGGGACGGGACCATAGGTGCCGATGCCGGTCATCAATTCCTTCACACCGAACGAATTGATCGCCGACCCGAACCAGATCGGGGTCATCGTGCCTGCCAGCATGGCGTCGTGATCCAGCGCGGGCAACAGGGCGCGCGCCATTTCGATTTCTTCTAGAAACACCGCCAGCAGGTCGGCGGGGATATGGTCGGTCAAGGCAGGGTCATCAAGGCCGCTGATACGCACCGACTGTGCCACCTTGTTGCGGTCCGCCCGGCTCATCAGATCAAGGCGGTCATTGAGGATGTCATAGGTGCCGATGAAGTCGCGACCCTTGCCGATGGGCCATGAGGCAGGGGTCACGTCGATCGCCAGATTTTCCTGAATTTCATCAATGATGTCAAAGGTGTCGCGCGATTCGCGGTCCATCTTGTTACAGAATGTCAGGATCGGCAGATCGCGCAGACGGCAGACCTCGAACAGTTTGCGGGTCTGGGATTCGACGCCTTTTGCCCCGTCGATGACCATGACCGCCGCATCCACCGCCGTCAGCGTGCGATAGGTGTCTTCGGAAAAGTCAGAGTGGCCGGGCGTGTCCACCAGATTGAACCGGTAGCCGTCGTAATCGAACGACATGGCAGAGGCAGACACGGAAATGCCCCGGTCCTTTTCCATCTGCATGAAATCGGACCGCGTGCGGCGGGCCTCGCCTTTGGCGCGGACCTGACCGGCCATCTGGATGGCACCCCCATACAGCAGGAATTTTTCCGTCAGCGTGGTCTTGCCCGCGTCCGGGTGCGAAATGATCGCAAAGGTCCGGCGGCGGGCGATTTCGGGCGGCAAGGTGGGGCGATTTGTCATGGCACCGCTGTAACCCGGCCCCGGCCCAAGGGCAATGCGGTGCGACGCTGTGCAGATCGGCCATGAGGGGGGCGGTTGCGGCTTGTTCGACACTGGGCGCACGTCCGGCAGCGCCGCCGGACCTGCGCTGTTATCCCATAGCACATTGCGGACATTGCTTGTCGGAACAGCGGGACATTATCCCAGAACAGGCCTTGCAACGGACAGGGTCATAATCTTTCAACGTTGAGGATCCTGCCATGATCTCTGTTCTGCGCCATAGTCTTCCCCTTGTTCTGATTGCCGGTCTTGCCGCCTGTGGCGGCACCACCGTCCCGCTGCCGTCGCCGGGTGGCGGTGTGGCCAATCCCGGTGACAACCTGTTGCCGGACGGCGGTGCGGGTCGTCTGTCGCTGGCCGAAATCGCAACCGTCAGCCAGCGGCTGGCCCCCGGTTACAACGCTGCAGCCGTCACACCGCGTTATGCCGTGCCGGTCAGCGGCAGCGCGGAATATATCGGCTATGTCGCAGGCAACATGGCGCGTCCGGTCGGTCGCAGCGATGTCAGCGGGTTGATGGCGGTGGGTGTCGATTTCAACCAGAACCGCGTCGGTGGCACGGTCGGCAATCTTGTCACCTCCACCGGGAGCGAGATCGACGGCGTCCTGCAGCTGCGCAATGGGGTGCTGAACCGGACCCTGAACCCCGGCCAGGTGACCGTTTTGGGCGATGTGAACGGGCAGTTGCGTGACGCGGCGGGCCGGCTCATCAACGTGAATGGCGCGATCACCAACGGCAACGGGCAGGCGGGCGGTTTCAAAGGCAACGATGCTCAGTATCTGGGCATCCCGATGCGCGGCACCACGACAGAGGCGGCAGGCACCGGCAGCTTTGCCTTGAACGGCGTGCTGGGGCGTGTGTCGAACTGACCTGATCCGCGCCTGCGGGCGGCGGGACAAGCGAGGTGCGCAGTCCGACAGGGTTGCGCATTTTTACGTTTGATTAACCCTGATCCGGCATCCTGAGGCGGCAAGCCGGAAGGATCAGTGATGCGGATGTGGGTCATGAAGGCGCTGTTGGCGGTCACGCTGGCAGGCTGTTCCGGCGGTGGGGGCGGCGATGCGCCGCCGCCCGATGACCGGATCACCATCGATGACATCATCGACAGCGCACCGGTCAGCGATCCCCGCCTGCTGCCGGTGGCGGGGCGGGCGTCGTATCTGGGTTACATGCGCACACGCCTGCCGACCGGGCCCGAGGGCGCGCGCGTCGATTATCTGGGTGATCTGACGCTGGATGTGAATTTCGCCGCCGCACGGGACCAGATTGCAGGCAGCGCGACCGGGTTCGACAATGGTGCGTCGGACCGTCTGGACGGCATACTGACCATCACCGGAGGCGACATTTACAACGATACCGATCCATCGGCGGCCTATACCTTTGACGGGGATGTGGATGGCGTTCTGACGGGCGGCAGCGGTGCCCATACCATTGATGCCCGCATCGAGGGAGAGTTTCGGGGCGTGGACAAGATTGCGGTGAACGGGCTGGTCTTTGGCGATGTGACCGGCCCGGACGGGATTGATGTCTTTGACGGCACCTTTGCCGCGGAACGCCGCCGGGACTGACACGGGCGGAAGGGGTTCGGCAGGACAGGGGGTGCCGGGGCAGACAGGACGGAGTGGCACAGGCCAGCGCATCCGAGGCTGGTTGATTTCAGGGCGGGTTGACTGCAAGGCGTGTTGACCAACGCATTGACCGGTCAAGACAAACGCCGACCCAGACCATGACCGACCCAGCAGTTTCAGAACCGCAAAGTCGTGCCGGTTCAGGCAAGGTCGGTCAATACACTGCTCTGCAATGCAGGACATCACGGTCAATGCCCAACGGCGGCTGCCGCTGGCGTGTCAGTCCGAGGACGCCCGGCGCAACAGGGCCACGGCGTCGCCGGTCGACAGCAGCGATTCGCGGACTTCGTAATCCAGATGGTGCCGGTGGCTGTGGCCGCCGCGCATGGCGTCGTCCAGATGATCCGGCAGGGCAGCGCGTGTCCGCGGGTCGATCAGCAGGGATTCCGCTGCGATTCCTTCGGCATAGATGATCTGGTGCTGATCGAACAGCAGCTGGAAATAATCGACGAACCCGCCGTCGCGCTGATAGACGGTATCATAATTGATCAGGTGGCGCACCTTGACCAACACCTCGTGCCGGCCGGCGCCAAGCCTGTCTTGCCGCTGATATACGAACAGGCGGTGATCAGGCGACAGAACAAGGTCGTTGGCATTGTGCAGCGCGCCTTTGCGGATCACCACGGGGGCAAAATCACCCACTGCGCGCAGCGTTGTTTCGCCAACCCAGCGGACAACCTGCGGGCCATCGTCGCGCGTCAGCACACGGTCGCCGACGCGGATATCCTCGATCGGGACCTGTGCGCCGGATGCCATCGTGATATGGGTGCCACGGGTAAAGGAAACGCTGGCGACCTCTGCAAAGCGGGTCGTGGCGATCTGGCGGTTGATGCCGACCAACCGATAGGCGGTATTGGCGTCGATCTGTGCAAGGGGCAGCATGTAAACCGCCTCGACCCCGCCGGACACCACTTCGACCAGCACGATCGCTTCCATCGTGGTGCCATCGACGGCCATCAGGGTGATGCAGCAGTCCAGATAGATATCGCTGCCCCGCATGCCGACCTGACTGCCCGTCGCGATCCGGAATTTTCCGGTGGCGCCAAGCGAATCAAGGGCAAGCGCCAGCGGGCGTGCGTTGGCTGCCAGTTCATAAACGTCATCAAGAACCATTTCGTCCGCAAAGGTCAGCGGTTCACCAAAGGCCACACCGTCGGCCACGATGAAATCATCGGCCATGTAGACAAGGACGCTTTGGATCGGCTGAATGGTCGAGGGCATGAATACTCTGAACAATGGCGCGAATGAACATCAGGGCCTGATGATCCGCTGGGACGTTGAAAAAGACGAAATCGTTAAAATTACCGGGTTGAAATAACGGACATTTACACACTGCACCCTTAATACAGTGTTAACACCGTCAAAGGCGAGTTGCCTAAAAGTCAGTCTATCAGGAGGAACTATGGACCTTGGTATTGCAGGCAAGACCGCGCTGGTCTGTGCGGCGTCGCGGGGATTGGGTGCGGGGTGTGCAGACGCCTTGGCAGAGGCGGGCGTCAATCTGATCCTGAATGCGCGCACGGTCAGTGATCTGGACCGGACGGCGGACGCCTTGCGCGCCCGCTATGGTGTGGTGGTCACGACCGTGCCGGGGGATGTGACCGACCCCGACGACCGGGCCGCCCTGCTGGACGCGGCGGGGCATGTGGATATTCTGGTGACGAACGCGGGCGGGCCGCCGCCGGGACTGTGGTCGGACTGGGACCGGGCGGATTTCATCGCTGCGATTGATGCCAACATGCTGACACCGATCGCGATGATGCAGGCGCTGCTGCCCGGCATGATCGATCAGGGATGGGGCCGGGTGGTGAATATCACGTCGGGTTCGGTCAAGGCACCGATACCGCAACTGGGCCTGTCCAATACCGCAAGGGCGGGGCTGACCGGGTTCGTGGCGGGCACCGCGCGGCAGGTGGCCCCCTTTGGCGTCACGATCAACAACCTGCTGCCGGGTATTCATGCCACCGACAGGGCCGATGCGCTGGACGGCACCGTGGCCCGGTCGCAGAATATCGATCTGGATGCAGCGCGGGCGCAGCGTATGGCGACGATCCCCGCCCGCCGGTATGGCACGGCGGCGGAATTCGGGGCGATGTGCGCGTTTTTGTGTTCGGACAAGGCCGGGTTCATCGTGGGGCAGAACATCCTGCTGGACGGGGGCGCCATCCCGGCTGTGTTGTAGAATGCTTGTGATCGGGCGCGGGGGTTGCTAGGCCACGGCCGAACCCCCTGCCAGAGTCGCCATGCCCCCCGTCCCCCGTCTAGAAATCGCGCATATCGGCAAGAGTTTCGGCGGCCAGCGCGTCGTGGACGATGTCAGTCTGACGGTCATGCCGGGGCAGGTGACCTGTTTGCTGGGGCCGTCGGGCTGCGGCAAATCGACCACGCTGCGCATGATCGCCGGTGTCGAGGCGCCGGATACGGGGCGGATCTGCGTGGACGGTGCGCTGGTCTGCGATGAGCACGGACAGGTGCCGCCGGAACAACGGTCCATCGGTCTGATGTTTCAGGACTTTGCCTTGTTTCCGCATCTGAGCGTCGCGCAGAACGTGGGCTTTGGCCTGAAACTGCCCCGCGGACCCCGGCGCGCGCGGGTGGTCAGTCTGCTGGACAAGGTGGGGATGGGGCGGCACATCGACCGCTTTCCGCATGAATTGTCGGGTGGTGAACAGCAGCGCGTGGCACTGGCCCGCGCGCTGGCCCCGCAACCGCGTGTCATGCTGATGGACGAGCCGTTTTCCGGCCTGGATGACCGTCTGCGCGACGACATCCGGGACGAGACGCTGGACGTGCTGAAGGCCGAAGGCACCGCCGTCCTGCTGGTCACCCACGAGCCGGGCGAGGCGATGCGCATGGCCGATGAAATCGCACTGATGCGCGATGGCCGCATCGTGCAGCGCGGTGCGCCCTATAACATCTACAACACGCCCGTTGACCGGATGGCTGCCGCCTTTTTCAGCGATATCAATGTGATCCGGGGCAAAGTTGAAGGTGCGCTGACGCAGACACCCTTTGGTCATTTTCTGGCACCGGGTGTGCCGGACGGGACATGGGTGGATATCTGCATCCGTCCCCAGCACGTCAAGATCGACTTTGACCGGGCGGGACGCGGCCCGAACCCGACCCCGATGGAAGGCACGCCCGCGCGCGGCACGGTGCGGCGGGCGCGGTTCATGGGTTCTGAATCGCTGGTGGAATTCCGGATGGACCACGACGACACGATCCTGCGCGCGCAGATCCCGTCGGTCTTTCTGCCCAAACCCGGCACGCCGCTGTGGATCATGATCCGCCGCGACCGGTGTTTCGTTTTTCCGGCCGTCCGCACGCCGGGGGCATAGGCGGGGGCGGGTCAGCCTTTGTCGGGGGTGCCTGCCGCTGCAATGCGGGCCGCGCGTCCGCCGCGCCTTTGAGTGATGAGGCTGGCCCGTGCGGGCAGGTCGGCCATGATGTCCTTGCGTTGATCGGGCGTCAGGCGCGACCACGCGCCGATTTCGTCGATGCTGCGCAGGCATCCGGTGCACAGCCTGCTGGCCGGGTGGATGACACAGATCTTGATGCAGGGGCTTTCGATTTCGGCCCGTTTCCAGATGTCGTCGGTCATGAATGTGCCTTCATATGCGCGATCCGGTCCAGCGCGCCTTGCAGGATATATGCGGCGGCGACGTGGTCGATCACCTCTGCCCTGCGTTTGCGCGATGTGTCTGCCTCCAGCAGAGCGCGGGTGGCGGCGACGGTAGACAGGCGTTCGTCCCAAAAGGTGATGGGCAAGGGCGTCAGCCGTTCCAGATTACGGGCAAAGCCGCGCGTCGCCTGACAGCGCGGCCCTTCGCTTGCATCCATGTTCAGCGGCAGCCCCAGCACCAGACCGGTGATCTGGCGGCGGGCGCACAGCGCAAGCAGGGCCGTGGCATCAAGGCCGAATTTCTTGCGCCGGATCGTCTCATACGGGGTGGCCACGCCGCGCAACACATCCGACACGGCCACGCCGATCGTCACGGTCCCCAGATCAAGTCCGGCGAGTGGACCCAGCGCGGGTATTTCATCCAGAAATGTCGCCATGTCAGGACAGATCATTCGGCGACCCCGGCGGACCGGGCGGCGGTGGTGATGACCTGCATGGCCGCGCTGTCACCGGCAAAGGTGGTCTGCGCCTCTGTCCAGACGGCGGTGGCGGATTGGGTTTCGCCCAGCACGCCGTAGGCCGCGATCAACCGCGCCCAGTCCTGCGCCGTGCCGCCTGCCGTCGCCAGCCGTTCGGCCAGACGGTTCACCATGCCGCCGATCATCACCTGACGCTCTGCCTCTGGCATGTCGCGGGCGGCGGCGATATCGGCGCTGTTGGGTCCGACCATGTCGCCGGGCATCTGGTATTCGGTGCCGGCCCGGATTGCTGCATCCTCGATCTGGGCGCGGGCCAGATTGGCGTGAAAGGTCTGCGCGTCGCCTTGCACGATGGGGTCCCAGATCTGCACCGCCAGATCGGGTCGCCCGGTCTGGTTGTAGAGCGCGCCCATGTAATACCGGCCCGCGATGCTGTCCATGTCGCGGTTCAGCAAGGTGCGGGCCACCTGTTCGGCCTGTGGCGACACGATCCCGTTGGCGGCAGAGACCAGCAGATCAGCCTGCCGTTCCAGATCCGCCATGGGCACATCGCCGCCCTGCAAGGCCACAACGCGGTCCTGCGCACGGGCGGCTGCGGCATAATTGCCCAGCCGCGTTTCGTGGAACGCAAGCAGGGTCCAGCCTTGCAGATCGTCGGGCCGGGTCGGGACCAGCAGGCGCAACTGCGCGATCTGTTCTTCGTAATCGGGCGGCAGGTCGGCCATGGGCGGCGGCGGCGGTGCGGCTGCTTCGAGTGCGGATTGGTCGGGACGGTTGGTACGCATGTCGTCGCTGGCGACCAGACGGGCGGCCAGCGGCTGATCGGGTTCGTTGGGCGCGCCGATCGACAGATAGACCCAGAACCCGCTGCTCAGCAAAAACAGCGCAACGGCGCCCGCCATCATGCGGCTGGCCGCCGGTGGGGCCGTGCCGGTGCGCGTCGTCGCCCGGCCCGCAAGCAAAAGCCTGCGTGAAATTTCCGTCCGGGCACGGTCAGCTTCGTCGCTGTTCAGCACGCCGCGGGCGATGTCGCGGTCGACCTCTGCCAATTGGCCCTTGTAAATATCAAGGTCGGGGTTGTCGGCCACAGCGCCGCCGGGCCGCAGCAAGGGGGCCGCCAGCACCGATGCGACGACCAGCGCCATGATACCACAGATGATCCAGAACACGGCCATTTCCCAAAAGGTTCGTGGTTCACATAGACACTCCGCCCGATCTATGGAACCCCGTGTCCAGCCGCCTGCGACGGGCGACCGCAGGGGCATGTCGCAAAACCCCTGTCTTTTGCCGCAAGCGATCAGCCTGCCCGGTCCGCAATTGGTCAGGAAAGACATGCAACCCGGTGTGCAGGGCCAGAAGGATTCGCATCCCATGAAACGCTATTCCGCCTTTGCCATCGCCAGAGAAGCGTTCCGCCAGCACAGCGGCTGGACCCGCGCCTGGGGTCAGGCAGAGCCGAAGCCCCGCTATGACGTGATCGTCGTGGGCGCGGGGGGGCACGGGCTTGCGACCGCCTATTACCTTGGCCGCAATTTCGGCATCACGAATGTGGCCGTGCTGGAAAAAGGCTGGCTGGGGGGCGGGAACACCGGGCGGAACACGACAATCATCCGCAGCAACTATTTGCAGGACCCGTCGGCGGCGATCTATGAGAAATCCCGCAGCCTGTATGAAACCCTGTCGCAGGACCTGAACTATAACGTGATGTTCAGCCCGCGCGGCGTGATGATGCTGGCGCAGACGCAGCATGAAATCCGGGGCTATCAGCGCACGGCCCATGCCAACGCCCTGCAAGGTGTGCAGACCGAATGGATCGGACCCGACCGGGTCAAGGCACTGTGCCCCATCATGAATATCAACGGCCCGCGATATCCGGTGCTGGGCGCGCTGTGGCAGGCGCGCGGCGGCACCGCCCGGCACGACGCGGTGGCTTGGGGATATGCGCGGGCCTGTGCGGCGATGGGCATGGACATCATCCAGCAATGCGAGGTGACGGGGGTCATGACGGACGCAGGCCGCGTCACCGGCGTGAACACGACCCGTGGTGATATCCGCTGTGACAAGCTTGCGATGGTTGTGGCGGGGCATGCGTCGGTGCTGGCGCAAAAGGCCGGGTTCCGCCTGCCGATCGAAAGCGTGGCCTTGCAGGCGCTGGTGTCGGAACCGATCAAGCCCTGTATGGATGTGGTCGTGATGGCCAATACCGTGCACGGCTATATGTCGCAGTCTGACAAGGGCGAAATGGTCATCGGGGGCGGCACTGACGGCTTCAACAATTACACGCAGCGCGGATCGTTCCATCATATCGAGGAAACCGTCCGCGCCCTGATCGAGACCTTTCCCATCGTGGGGCGGCTGAAAATGCTGCGGCAGTGGGGCGGGATCGTGGATGTGACCGGCGACCGGTCGCCGATCCTGTCCAAAACACCAGTAGAGGGGATTTTTGTGAACTGCGGTTGGGGCACCGGCGGGTTCAAGGCGATCCCCGGGTCAGGCTGGGCCATGGCGGAACTGATCGCCAAAGG
>JBBREW010000035.1:0-12858 GCA_038225335.1 Rhodobacterales bacterium | reverse complement strand
CGGGCAGCAAGGTGCGCATGTCCCAGCCCAAGGGGCGCAATGCGGCGGGCAGGGCCCCCGCCACATCCGCCAGACCGCCGGTTTTCACCAGCGGCACGCATTCCGACGTGACGGACAGGACACGGCCCCCCATTGGATCAGACCTGCCTGTCGTAGGCGTCGATCATTGCCTTGGTGATCAGCACGATATTGCTGTCGGTCACGCGGAACCCGTTGGCGCGGTCGGCGTCCGGATCGTGACCCACCTCCAGCCCGTCGGGGATGATGACGCCCCGGTCGATGACGCAGTTGCGCAGGTTCGCATGCCGGTTCACCAGCACATCGGGCAGGGCCACGACCCGGTCCAACTTGGCATAGGAATGCGTCCGGACCCCGGTGAACAGCAGCGATTCGCTGACCTCGGTTCCGGAAATCACGCAGTTGCCGCTCACCATGGATGACACCGCAAAGCCGCGCCGCCCGTCTTCGTTGTGGATGAACTTGGCGGGCGGCACGCTTTCTGCATAGGTCCAGATCGGCCAGCTTGTGTCATACAGATCAAGCGGCGGGGTAAAGTGGGTCAGGTCGATATTGGCCTGCCAGAACGCGTCGATCGTGCCGACATCGCGCCAGTAAGGTTCGGTTTCCAGACCCGATGTGACGCAGCTGTCCTCGAACCGGTGGGCCATCGCCTTGCCCTGTGCGACAATCTGCGGGATGATGTCATGGCCGAAATCGTGGCCGGAATTGGCATCGTCCATGTCGGCCAGCAGCCGGTCGCGCAGAAAGGCCCACGTAAAGATATAGATGCCCATCGACGCCAGCGCATGATCCGGCTGGCCGGGGATGCTGGGTGGATCGGCGGGCTTTTCCAGAAAATCGGTGATCCGGCCCGTGTCATCCACGTGCATGACACCAAAAGCCACCGCTTCCATGCGGGGCACCGTCAGGCAACCGATGGTCACATCCGCGTCGGTATTGACATGCTGTTGCAGCATGACCTCGTAATCCATCTTGTAGATGTGATCGCCCGCCAGCACGACGATGTAATCAATGTCATAGCTGTCGATGATATCGATGTTCTGCGTGACCGCATCGGCGGTCCCCAGATACCATTTCGTTTCCCCCATCCGCTGCGACGCGGGCAGGATATCCAGAAATTCGTTGCGTTCCGCGCGCAAGAAGTTCCAGCCCCGCTGGCAATGGCGGATCAGGCTGTGGGCCTTGTATTGCGTGGCGATCGCCATCTTCCGGATGCCGGAATTCAGCGCGTTCGACAGTGCGAAATCCACGATCCGGGTCTTGCCCCCGAAATAGACAGCGGGTTTGGCGCGGTTGTCTGTCAATTCCTTCAGGCGGCTGCCACGGCCCCCTGCCAGCACAAAGGCCATGGCGCGGTTGGACAGGCGTGTGTTTGGCGTAGGCTTCATGTGTTTCCTCCCAGAAAGAGCCTTAGTCGGCGTCGTGTAAGAAAATAACTGTCGAAAGCGGCGGAATGTTCACACAGGCGGACTGTTCCTGTCCCATCCACGGCTGATTGTCCGACACGATGCCGCCCATGTTGCCCCGCCCGCCGCCGCCATAGCTTTCGGCGTCGGAATTCAACGCCTCGCGCCAAGTGCCGGCCAACGGCAGGCCGATGCGCACGTCCGGGCGTTCAACCGGTGTGAGGTTCATGACGACGACGACCTTTGGTTCATGCGCGTCGCCATGGCGGACAAAGGCAAAGATCGACCGGTCGGCGTCGTTCGCCTCCAGCCACTGAAAACCGCTGGGACGTGTGTCATTGCGATAAAGGCTGGGCGTCGCGCGATAAAATCTGTTCAGATCGCGGACCCACATCTGCATGCCCTTGTGGCGGCCGTCGTCGCATTCGTGCCAGTCAAGGCTTTGGTTGTGGTTCCATTCGCGCGACTGGGCAAATTCCTGCCCCATGAACAGCAGTTTTTTCCCCGGATGGGTCCACATGTAACCATAAAAGGCCCGCAGGTTGGCAAACCGTTCCCATGCATTGCCGGGCATCTTGTGCAGCATCGACCCTTTGCCATGGACCACTTCGTCGTGGCTGATCGGCAGGACATAGTTTTCGCCGAATGCATAATGCAGGCTGAAGGTCATTTCGTGGTGGTGATGCTTGCGGTGCACGGGATCAAGTTCCATGTACCGCAGGCTGTCGTTCATCCAGCCCATGTTCCACTTGAACCCGAAGCCAAGCCCGCCATATGCGACCGGGCGGCTGACGCCGGGAAAGGCGGTGCTTTCCTCTGCCACTGTCATGATGCCCGGCACCTCGCCATAGGTGAGGGTGTTCATGTTCTGAAGCAGGGCGATCGCCTCGTAATTCTCGCGGCCGCCGTCGTGGTTGGGCACCCATTCATCGTGTTTGCGGCTGTAGTCACGATACAGCATGGACGCCACCGCATCGACGCGGATGCCGTCAAGGTGGTATTCCTCCAACCAATAAAGCGCGTTGGAGGTGTAGTAATTCGCCACCTCGTTGCGGCCGAAATTGGGGATCAGGGTGTTCCAGTCCTGATGGAATCCTTCGCGCGGATCGGCGTGTTCATATAGATGCGTGCCGTCGAACTGCCCAAGCCCGTGTTCATCAACCGGAAAATGCCCCGGCACCCAGTCCAGCAGAACGCCCAGCCCGCGGGCGTGGGCTGCGTCGATCAGGGCGCGGAATTCATCGGGCGTGCCGTGGCGGATGGTCGGGGCATACATGCCCACCGGCTGATAACCCCATGATCCGTCAAAGGGATGTTCGGAAATCGGCATCAGCTCGATATGCGTGAACCCCATCCAGGCCGCGTAATCGACCAGATCGCTGGCCAGTTCGACATAGGACAGGGGCCGGTTGCCGGGCGCGCGTTTCCAGCTGGACAGGTTCACTTCGTAAATGCTGATGGGGGCGTCGATGGTCTGGGCCGCGGCGCGGCTGTCCATATAGGATGTGTCGTGCCATGTGCCGTGGGACAGGTCGCGCACGACGGACCCGGTGCGCGGCGGGTGTTCGGACCCAAAGCCGTATGGGTCAGCCTTCAGCGGCAGGCGCGTGCCGTCCGCGCCGATCAATTCGTATTTATAGACGCAGCCATCGCCCAGACCGGGGATGAAGATTTCCCAGATGCCGCCGCCCGCCTGCCGCATGGCCGCGCGCCGCCCGTCCCAGACGTTGAAATCGCCCACCACGGACACGCGCCGGGCGTTCGGTGCCCAGACCGCGAAATGCGTGCCGGCCGTGCCTTCGTGGGTCATGACATGCGCGCCCAGCGCGGCCCAGATGCGGCGGTGCCGCCCTTCGCCGATGTAATGGATATCGTCGCGCGTCAGCACAGGACCAAAGCGGTAGGGGTCGTCAAAATCCCAGACATGCCCCTGTGACACCCCGCGCAGGCGATAGACGCCGGGATCTGCGTCAAAGGCCGTGACGAAAAGACCGGGATAATCCGCCATCGGCGTCAAAAGGCGGTCAGACCCGGTGGTGAGCGCGGTGACCTGATCGGCACCCGGCAAAAACACGGTCAGCAACCACTGGTCGCCGCGGGTCTGCATCCCAAGCTGTGCAAAGGGCGTGGCGCATTGGCCATTCACGATGTCCCGCGCGGCATTGTGGTCAACAAGTTGCGCAGCGGCGTGTGTCTTGGTCATCGGCATGGTAGGCCCTTTCGTCTTGTCGCACGGTTGGCGGCTGTTACCGCTAACCTCTGGCTTGGTTCTGGTATTCCAGCGGGTTCGCGTGGCGAAAGCAAGGCGTTGACACCGTCTTTACCCGTATTGGTTCATAATAGGTCGCAGACGGTCCAGCGCCACGACTGTGTTCGATGGCATCGGACCGCCGCGTTGCTGATCGCTGTGATTAAAACTGTGACAGGGCCTGTTGATGTGCCGGGTGTTGCGCCGCTGCCATGATTGCGCAGAACCGATTCCTTTTGCTGGAACGACTCGATCAGGTTTTTTAAGAAGGACCATCCCGGGGGGGCGAAATTGACTGGACTGATCATGCGCCATGCGGCCTTTCTGCTTTGTTGTCTGCTCTGCTTCTCTCCTGCTGTGACGCAGGCGCAATCTGACGGCATGGAACGGTCGTCGATTGGCAATGGCCGTCTGTTCAACAACGACCTGTTCGGGGATGGCGGGGACCGCTGGCGCACCGGCAGTTATGTGTTCAGCCATCTGCGCGCGAAAGAGCCGTGGGACGGCACGGCGCAGGACATCGGCGATGTACTGGAATACCGTCTGCGGACCGAAATCATCGCGCCGACCCGCCGGACGCGTGACCGTCCCTATGCAGGTATCCTGAGTCTGGGGGCGCATACGCATTATGGTCTGGGCGCGGCAGAGGTCAGTCTGGGGGCCGACCTGCTGGCCATCGGGCCGCAGACCGGGCTGTCGCGTTTTCAGGAATCCTATCACAGCGCCTTCAGCTTGCCGCGACCGACAACCCGCAACGAATTGCCGGACCAGTTCGCCGTCCAGGGTGGCGCAGAGGTCAGGTATACCTATCGCCTTGGCCCATCGGCCAGCCTGCGCCCCTTTGTGGAGGCGCAAAGCGGGGCAGAGGATCTGGTGCGTGCCGGGGCTGATCTGATCGTCGGCGGGATCGGACAGGGTGACATGCTGCTGCGGGATGTTGCAACAGGGCAACTTTACCGCGGCACGGTCGCCCCCGAAACCGGCGTTAATGTTGTTGTGGGCGGCGATGTCGCGACCGTGCGCGACAGCATCTTCTTGCCAGAGAGCAGAGGTTATGTTGTGTCAGACACCCGCACCCGTGCTAGGGCTGGTGTAAACTGGCAACCGGTGCCGGGTATCACATTCTTTTACGGTGCCACCTACCTCAGCCCGGAATTCCAAAGCCAGACCGAAGGGCAGGTTCTGGGGTCGCTGAAACTCAACTTCAACTTCTGACAAATCGTGGTGCGGCGCCGCCGCGCCGCTTGCCCGTTGGGCCGCCGGGTTGTTAACCTTTCGTCAAGACCTTGCGCGATCAACGACGCGGGGCTTGCAGAGGCAGAGTAACAGGCATGAAAACGGGCTTATCAGGCACGTTCGTCATTGCATGGTCGCAAACGGAACTCGACGGGCGCGGATCAGCGCCTGTCGCCTATATTCGTGCAGGCGCCAGCTGGTCTTGGACCGGTGCTGCGGTGCGCGTGGATGGTCCCAGCACCGTCCTGCCGTTGGCGCCGTCACTGGACGACGTGGAATTGCGCAAACGGGCCGCGCCGCAGGTGCGCCGGATCCTGGCCGCGGCACAGGTGCCGCCGCAGGTGCCGCGCATGGTGTTGCAGGACCCGCTGTTCCGCACGGGGTTTACCGTCACCGACGGTTCCGCGATGTGGGAGGTGACGCTGATCCCGCGCGGTGCGGGCCGCAAGCCGCTGTTGATGTTTCTTGATTCCATTCCGCCACGTCAGACGGAACTGTGGGTCGTGCGGCACAGCATCGACGCCACCACCCGGTCAGAAGCAGAGGCCCCGGTGCAGGGCGTCATTTGTTTCACCCCCGGCACGATGATCCTGACCCCGGACGGGCCGCGCGATGTGGCGTCGCTTGGCGAAGGCGACCGGGTGCAGACGCAGGACAATGGTCCGGCAGAGGTGCTGTGGATCGGTCGTCGCCGGATCACCGGGGCGCGGATGATGGCGCTGCCACAGCTTGTGCCGGTGCGCCTGCGCGCCGGGGCGCTGGACCGCGATGTGCCGGATGCGGGGCTACTGGTGTCGCCGGATCATCGCATCGTGTTGCGCGGCCCGCGCGCGCGGGCCCTGTTCAACGCCGACGAAGTGCTGGTGGCCGCGCGTGATCTTGTCGATGATGCCATGATCCTGCGCGAACGTCCGCTGCGGGCGGTGACCTATATTCACATGATGCTTGCCCGGCACCAGATCGTCTTTGCCAATGGTGTGGCCACCGAAAGTTTTCATCCGGCCAGTGCAGCCCTTTTTACGCTGGCCGATCCGGACCGTGCGCGCCTGTTTGCGCGGCTGCCGGATTTGCGCGGTGATACGGCTGCCTATGGCGGCTATGCCCGTCGGACCCTTTCCGCCAGCGAGGCGGCGATCCTGCAAGGTGAACGGCGGCTGCGCGGCTGATTTCGGGATCAGCTGCTGATGTCGCCGTGGGTGTTCAGGAAGAACTGCGACAGGATCGGGGTCGCCGCCGCCCCCAGCGCGCGGGCATTGGGACCGATGCTGCCTGCGACCACGACCGGCATTTTCAGCCCGCGCTGGTCGAGCAGGGCCAGGTGCGCCGTGGTGCGCTCTGCCAATGCCGTGCGGACGTCAGCAGGAAATCCGCCGTCGATGATGATCGCCTCGAAATCAATGACGGCGCAGACGGTCAGCGACGCCATGGCAAGTTGTTCGGCTGTTTTTTCAACCCAGTCTGTCACCATGCCACCAAAGGCGGACCAGTCCAGCGGCTGTTCCCACATGCCGGCCGGGTCGTGACCGGCCTTTGTCAGCGCGGATTCCAGCAGGTGAAGGGACGCGGTATCGATCAGTTGGATGTTGCGCCCGTCGGGCGTGCGCATCGGCAGCGAACCAAAGGCCCCGGCGTTCCCCGTCGGCCCATCGAACACCGAATGGTTCAGGATGACGCCACCACCGATGAACGACCCGACAAAGAAATAGGCATAGTCGCGCCAGTTCCGGCCCCGGCCATAGATGTGTTCTGCCCGGCTGGCTGCGGTCGCGTCGTTTTCGACAAAGACGGGCAGAGCAGAGAACTCCGCGATCGCTGCGCCAAAGTCAAAGCCCTGCCATGCCAGCAATTCATCCGCCGGTGCGCCAATGGTGTCGTGCCATTTCCAGATTTCATAGGGTTTGGCGACGCCGATGCCCGCGATCCGGTCCACTGCCGCCGCACCCAGCGTCGCACCGAACCCCGCCAGCCCGTCGCGCAGGAACGACAGGATGGGTTGCGGCATCGGATAGCGATAGGACAGGGTCGCCTGGGTGATCAGTCCGCCCATCATGTCGGTCAGCACCAGATCCGCCGTGCGCCGTCCGATTTTCAGGCCAACCGCATAGGCGCCATCGGGCGCGAGTTCCATCGGGATCGACGGCTTGCCCACACGGCCCCGCTGCGGATTGCCACGGTTCAGCAGGCCATCCTGTTCCAGTTTGCGCATGATGACCGAGACCGTCTGCGGCGACAGACCGGTGCGACGTGCGATATCACTGCCCGGCAAAGCACCATTGCGCAAAAGCGTGGTCAGGATTAGTCTCTCGTTATGATCACGCAGTGTACGCTGGTTGCGGCCAATTCCGGGATCGCGCACTTCGGTCTCTGACATGATGTAGTCCTTTCCCATCTACTTACATTCGCACGCCCTGTTAATAAATCAAGTTGATTTATTAATTGACGGATTGCCGCGAATCGGATCATATTGCTTCAGTTCCCAGCCGGGAGGGCAGGGGAACAACCGGCGTTTGCCGTTACTCATCTGGGAGGTTAACATGACTAAACTTTTTGCAAGCACGGCTTTGGTGCTGATCGCACTGACCGGCACGGTTCAGGCCCAAGCAGCGGACGACATGTCCGCCTGCCTGATCACCAAAACCGACACCAACCCTTTCTTTGTCAAGATGAAGGAAGGCGCAGAAGCAGCCGCAGCCGAACTGGGCATGACGCTGAATTCCTATGCGGGCAAGGTTGACGGCGACAACGAAACGCAGGTCGCCGCGATTGAAACCTGCATTGCCAACGGGGCAAAAGGTATCCTGATCACCGCATCCGACACCTCTGCCATCGTCGATTCCGTGCAAAAGGCACGCGATGCGGGCATTTTGGTCATCGCGCTTGATACGCCACTGTCGCCTGCCGATGCGGCTGATGCCACGTTTGCCACCGACAACTTTCAGGCCGGTCTGCTGATCGGTCAGTGGGCAGCGGCCTCGATGGGTGACGCGGCTGCGGACGCCAAAATCGCGATGCTGGATCTGGCTGTCAGCCAGCCGACCGTCGATGTGCTGCGCGATCAGGGGTTCCTGCAGGGCTTTGGTATCGAACTGGGTGATCCCAACGTGATCGGCGACGAAGACGACCCCCGCATCATCGGCAATGACGTGACCGCCGGCAACGAAGAAGGCGGCCGGACTGCCATGGAAAACCTGCTGGCCGTCGATCCAGAGATCAACGTCGTCTATACGATCAACGAACCCGCCGCCGCCGGTGCCTATGAGGCGTTGAAGGCCGTGGGCCGTGAAAACGACGTGCTGATCGTGTCCGTCGATGGCGGCTGCCCCGGCGTGCAGAACGTGGCCGACGGCGTGATCGGCGCGACCAGCCAGCAGTATCCGCTGCAAATGGCGAAACTGGGTGTCGAGGCGATTGCCGCCTTTGCCGCCGATGGCACCATGCCCGCCATGACCGAAGGCAAGGATTTCACCGATACCGGTGTGACCCTGATCACCGACACGCCCGTTGACGGCGTTGAATCGCTGACCGCTGCCGAAGGCATGGACATCTGCTGGGGCTGAACCGCCCGTCAGATCTGAATGGCTGAAATAATGCCGACGGGGGCGTGCGCAAGCCCGCCCCCTTTGCGACACCCGGATGGAACACCAACGCCGGGTTTGGTTTTGTATCAAGTTCACTCGGGGGGAGACAGGCGATGGCATCGCAATCCGACGATTATGAATCCGTGGTAAAGGTCCAAAGCACCGAAGCGGTGGCAGAGTTCCGCGATGAACACAAAAGTTTCGTCAAACGCCTGCAACATGTCCTGCATGTGACACCGTCGCTGGTGCCATTGGTCGTGCTTCTGGCCTCGATCCTTGTGTTCGGCAGCCTGCTGGGCAGCAAGTTCTTTTCCCCCTCCTCACTCACGCTGGTGCTGCAACAGGTGCAGCTCGTCGGCATCGTGGCGGCGGCGCAATCGCTGATCATCCTGACCGCAGGCATCGATCTGTCGGTCGGTGCGATCATGGTGATGTCGTCGGTCATCATGGGGCAGTTCACGTTCCGCTATGGCATCCCCGTCGAAATCTCGATCGCCTGCGGTCTGATCATTGGCACGGCCCTGGGTGCCGTGAACGGCTGGCTGGTGGCCAAGATGAAATTGCCGCCCTTCATCGTGACCCTTGGGACATGGCAGATCATTCTGGCCGCAAATTTCCTGTATTCCGCGAACGAGACGATCCGAAGTCAGGATATCCGCGAAAGCGCGCCCTTGCTTCAGTTCTTTGGCACCACCTTCAAGATCGGCGCGAACGAGGCAGGGCAGGGGGGTGCCACCTTTACCGTGGGTGTGATCTTCATGTTGGTGCTGGTCGCGGTGCTTGCCTATATCCTGCGACAAACCGCATTCGGCCGCCACATCTATGCGGTGGGCGACGATCCAGAGGCGGCAAAGCTGTCTGGCGTCAACGTGGACCGGGTGCTGATCTCTGTCTATGCGCTGGCCGGGTTGATTTGCGCCTTTGCGGGCTGGGCGTTGATCGGGCGGATCGGATCGGTATCGCCCACATCCGGCCAAGAGGCGAACATCCAGTCGATCACCGCCGTGGTGATCGGCGGCATTTCCCTGTTCGGCGGGCGCGGGTCGATCCTTGGGTCGCTGTTCGGCGCGCTGATTGTGGGTGTCTTCACGCTTGGTCTGCGGCTGTCCGGGGCGGATGCCCAATGGACGTATCTGTTCATCGGGGCGTTGATCATCGTCGCCGTGGCCGTGGACCAGTGGATCAGAAAGGTGTCAGCGTAATGGAACCCATCCTCAAAGGCCGCAATCTGGTCAAACGCTATGGCAAGGTCACCGCGCTGGATCGTTGCGATTTCGATCTGTATCCGGGTGAAATTCTGGCAATCATCGGTGACAACGGTGCCGGGAAATCCTCGCTGATCAAGGCGATCTCCGGTGCCGTCATCCCCGACGAAGGCGAGATTTTCCTCGAAGGTCGCAAGATCAAATTCAAAACCCCGATAGAGGCCCGCGACGCGGGCATCGAAACCGTGTATCAGACCCTTGCGATGTCGCCTGCCCTGTCGATTGCAGACAATATGTTCATGGGCCGCGAATTGCGCAAACCGGGGTTCCGGGGCAAGTGGCTGCGGCAGCTGGACCGGGGGGCCATGGAACGTTTCGCCCGCCAGAAACTGTCCGATCTGGGTCTGATGACGATCCAGAACATCAATCAGGCGGTCGAAACCCTGTCAGGTGGCCAACGGCAGGGCGTCGCGGTGGCGCGCGCGGCGGCCTTCGGGTCAAAGGTCATCATCCTTGACGAACCGACCGCCGCCCTGGGCGTCAAGGAAAGTCGCAAGGTGCTGGAACTCATTCAGGATGTGCGCGCGCGCGGCGTGCCGATCATCCTGATCAGCCACAACATGCCCCATGTCTTCGAAGTGGCCGACCGGATCCACGTGCACCGGCTGGGCAAACGGCTTTGCGTCATCGACCCAAAGGAACATTCCATGTCCGACGCGGTCGCCTATATGACCGGGGCCAAGGTGCCGGACGACGCGGCAGCCACGGCCTGACACAGCGCCGCACAGACCTTGGGGGACCGGCTGCCATCAGCGCGCCAGTCCCCTTTCTTCTCGTGTGAAATATCCCGGGGTCCGGGGCAGCGCCCCGGTCCTTCGCTTACACCTGACGCTTATTCGGCCGCCTGCGCATAGCTGTCCATCGGCGGGCAGGTGCACACCAGATTACGGTCCCCGAACACGTTGTCCACGCGGTTGACCGGTGGCCAGTATTTGTCCACCCGGAACGCGCCCGGTGGAAAACAGCCCTGTTCGCGGCTGTAAGGGCGGTCCCAGTCGCCGACCAGATCCTCGACCGTGTGCGGGGCGTTCTTCAGCGGGTTGTTCGTCTTGTCCATGGTGCCGCTGGCGATGGCGTCGATTTCCGCGCGGATCGCCAGCATCGCATCGCAGAACCGGTCCAGCTCTGCCTTTGTCTCGCTCTCGGTGGGCTCGATCATCAGGGTGCCTGCGACGGGCCAGCTCATCGTGGGGGCGTGGAACCCGCAATCGACCAGCCGTTTTGCAATGTCATCCACCGTGACGCCCTGTGCCGCAAAGGGGCGGGTGTCGATGATGCATTCATGGGCCACACGCCCGGTCTTGCCTTGATACAGCACCGCGAAGGCCCCCGTCAGGCGGGCGGCGATATAGTTGGCATTCAGGATCGCCACCCGTGTCGCCTGCGTCAGCCCGTCGCCGCCCATCATCAGACAATAGGCCCATGAAATCGGCAGCAGACTGGGAGAGCCGTAAGGGGCTGCGGACACCGGACCCTCGCCGCCGTTGGGATCGCCCGGCAGGTGATCCACCAGATGGGCCTTGACCCCAATCGGGCCCATGCCGGGGCCACCGCCGCCATGGGGGATGCAAAACGTCTTGTGCAGGTTCAGGTGGCTGACATCGCCGCCCAGATCGCCGGGGCGTGACAGGCCCACCATGGCGTTCATGTTGGCCCCGTCGATATAGACCTGCCCGCCGTGGGCATGGGTGATGTCGCAGACCTCCTGCACGGTTTCCTCGAACACGCCGTGGGTGCTGGGATAGGTGATCATGCAGCCTGCCAGATGGTCCGCGTGCTGGACCGCCTTGGCGCGGAAATCATCAAGGTCGATGTCGCCGTTGGCCGCGGATTTTACCGCCACGACCTGCCAGCCGACCATCTGGGCGCTGGCGGGATTGGTGCCATGCGCCGACATCGGGATCAGGCAGACATTGCGGTGCCCCTGACCGATGGACTGATGCCAGCGACGGATGGTCAGCAGACCCGCGTATTCGCCCTGCGCGCCGGAATTTGGCTGCATCGAAATCGCGGCATAACCGGTGATCTGGCACAGCTTCGCGCTCAGATCGTCGATCAGGCGGGTATAACCTGCGGCCTGATCGCGCGGGCAAAAGGGGTGCAGCTGCGAAAACTCCGGCCAGGTGACGGGCATCATTTCGGCAGCGGCGTTCAGTTTCATGGTGCAGGACCCCAGCGGAATCATCGCCCGGTCCAGTGCCAGATCGCGGTCCGCCAACCTGCGCATATAGCGCATCATCTCTGTCTCTGCCCGGTTCATGTGGAACACCGGATGGGTCAGATAGGGGCTGCGCCGGATCAGGGCATCGGGCAGGCGGTGTTGCACCGGTGCCGCAAGGTCGCCGGTGATGCCGAAGGCGCGCCAGACCTGCAGGATGGTATCGGGCCGGGTGCATTCATCCAGCGTGATGCCGACGTGACGGTCGCCCACGCGGCGCAGGTTGATCCCTTGGGTCACGGCGGCCTGCATCACAGCCTGCTGCATGGGACCCACATCGACCGTGATCGTGTCAAAGAAGGCGTCGGGCGCGATGCTGAACCCCGCGTCCGTCAGACCCTTTGCCAGTTGCACGGTCTTGAAATGGATGGATTGGGCAATCGCCTTCAGCCCGTCGGGGCCGTGAAAGACCGCATAGAACCCAGCCATCACGGCCAGCAGGGCCTGCGCCGTGCAGACGTTGCTGGTCGCCTTTTCCCGGCGGATATGCTGTTCGCGGGTTTGCAGGGACAACCGGTAGGCGCGGTTGCCGTTGGCATCCACGCTGACCCCCACGATGCGCCCCGGCATGTGCCGCGCATAGGCAGTCCGCGTCGCCATATAGGCGGCATGCGGCCCGCCGTAACCGATGGGCACCCCGAACCGCTGGGTGCTGCCCACCGCGATATCGGCCCCCATGGCACCCGGTTCCTTCAACAGGCACAGCGCCATCGGGTCGGCAGCGATCACCCCGATGGCTTGCGCCGCATGCAGGGCTGCAATCTGGTCGGATACGTCGCGCAGATGACCGTGGGTGCCGGGGTACTGGAAGATCGCGCCGAACACGGCGGCCGCGTCCAGTGTGTCGGGGTCCGCAACGATCACGGTGATGCCCAGCGGTTCCGCC